>JAIRML010000017.1 GCA_031258665.1 Oscillospiraceae bacterium
TCGCTGCGGCCCGCGTCGGCCAGGGCGTTGGCCGCGCCGACGGCCATGGGGTCGTTCTCGGCGAAGACAGCCACGATGTCCGAGTTGGAGGCCAGCAGATCCTGCATGATGGAGTAGCCTTCCTCGCTCTTGGAGTGGCCGGAGACTTCGGCCACCACACTGTACCCGGCGGCGGTGATGTTGGCCTTGAAGCCCTCGCCGCGGCGGATGGCGTAGACGGCCTCCGGTTCGCACTTGATGATGGCGACCTTCTTGGAGCCCTCTTTGCCGGTCAGCAGCTCGATGGCGTAGTCGGCGGCCTGCTGACCGCCCTGGTAACAGTCGGAGATGACGATCGCGTTGTAGTCTGCGCCGCCGCCGCCGATGTCGTCCACAACGACCGGGATGTTTTTCTCTTTGGCGGCCGAGACGATGCTGGACAGCGCCTCGGGCTTACAGGGGGAGATAATCAGCGCCTGGATGCCCGAATTGATCAGGTTGATGGCCCCCGTGACCATCTCGGTCTCGTCGCTCTTTTGGTCATGCAGTTGGTACTGGTAGCCCAGCCGCTCGATCTCGGCGCGGGTGCCTTCTTCCATTATTTGGAAGAATTCGTACTGCATGTCGTAGACCGAGAAGCCGATGGTGCCCTTTTCGCCGCCGCTCTGTTGGGAGCCGTCCGGCGAGGTGCCGGGGTCGGTGGGGCTGCAGGCGGCCAGCGCGAGGGCCAGCGCCGCGCACAGAATCATCGCGAGGATACGTTTGTTTTTCATGCCTTTTCTCTCCTTATTATGAAAGTTTTATGTGAAAGAGGATTGCTCACGATTGGGAGGCCGCTTTGAGCGCGGCCGCGCGGCGGGCGCCCGCCTTGACACGGCGGCTCTCCATTTGGGCGCGGATCTCGTTGATGGAGAACGCGAACAGCAAAATGGCGCCCTGGATGATGCGCTGCGGATAAGAGCTGATGCCGATGAGCGGCATCCCAACGGTCAGTGTCGCGAAGAACAGGGCCGCCGACATGGAGTTGAAGATGTTGCCCTTTCCGCCGGCCAGCGCGGTACCGCCCAGTACGACGGTGGTGATGACGTCAAACTCAAAGCCCTGGAGCATCCCGGCGTTCTCCGAGGCCAGATAGCAGGTGTTGAGGACGGCGGAGATCCCGACAAAGCTGCCCAGCAGCGTAAACACCAAAATCTTGGTCCTGTCGATGTTGATCCCCGAGATACGGCTGGCCTCCACCGAGTTGCCGATGGCCAGCGTATCGCGCCCCAATTTCATCTTGCGCAGGACGATACCGCCCACGGCGGCGCACAGAAGCATCACCCAGAAGGAGAAGGGCAGCCACAAAATGGTCCCGGTACCCAGATAGTTGAACAGGGCATACTGCTCCGTGGTGATCTGCTGGTTGATGACATACGGCTGGCTGTCGGTGACCAGATAGGCCGAACCCCGAAACACGTAGAGGGTGCCCAGCGTGGCAATGAAGGCCGGGATACGCAGTTTGGCCACCAATACGCCGTTGAACAGGCCGCACAACACACCCAGCGCCAGCGTGATCAGAAAGGCAGCCAGGACACCCGCCCAGGTGATGCCCAGATACTCCACGCCGTCCGGGCGAACCGTGACGCCGACCTGCTCCTGCGGGGGGCGGTCGGAGAAGGCCCGCAGCAGCATGACAAAGGTACAGCCCAAAAAGGCCGACATAGAGCCGATGCTCTGGTCGAAATGCTTGGAGGCGATGCACAGCGTCATGCCGACACCGCAGATGCCCATGAAAGACGCCTTTTGCAGGATGGACTGGTAGGTGGAAAACTGCCGGAACCCCGGCGCGCCCACAACAATCAGCACGAACCACAAAACGACCAGGGCGTAAAAGATGCCCAACTCGCGAAAGTCGATTTTTTTGACAAGGCTTTTCATTTGCGCGCCTCCTTCGTGAGCTCCTGCACGCCGCTGATCGCCAGCGCCAGCAACAGGATGACGCCGATGGCCAACCGCTGGTACTCGTCGGACAGACCCAGCAGGTTCAATCCGTTTCGGGTGAGGGTGAGCATGACGGCGGCCATCAGAGAACCCCAGATGTTCCCTCGGCCTCCCGCCAACGAGGTGCCGCCCAGAATCGTGGCCGTGATGACTTCCAGCTCAAAGCCGACGCCCAATGTGGCCGCGCCCTGCATGAGCTGGGAGGCCGTGATGAGCGCGGACATCGCGGCGGTCACGCCGGTGAGGACAAAGACGAGGATCAGCGTGCGGTCCACCCGGATGCCCGAGGTGCGGGAGGACGGCTCGTGGGAACCGACGCTGCGGGTGTAGACGCCGAAGCGGGTGTACCGGTAAAGAAAGTATCCGGCCGTGATCACCGCCGCCAGCATGAGCATCTGGGTCAGCTGAATCTGCTGGCCAAACACGCTCACGCTCTGTGAAAAGAACTTGGCCTCGGGGTGTTCCGAGCGGTTGAGCATCTGCTTGGAACCGCCGGTGTAGACCAGCGCGACGCCCCGAAAGATCATGCTCATAGACAGTGTCGCCACAAAGGTCACGATCTTCAGTTTGGTGATGGCCAGCCCGTTGAGAAGACCGCAGGCGGCGCCCACGGCCAGCGTCAGCAGCGTGGCGGGGACAAGCCCCACAACGGGCAGGGCGGAGGCCCAGACGCAGGTGGACAGGCCCACGATGCTGCCGACTGACAGGTCGAAGCCGCCCGAACAGATGGCAAACGTCATACCCAGCGCGGGGATGCCCACAATGGCCGAACGGGCCAGCACGTTCAGCAGGTTGGCGGCCGTCAGGATGTTGGGCGTGAGGATGGAGAAGACGATGAGCGCGACGATCAAAATGGCCAGAATTCCAAATCTTTCCCAGTAGTGCCAAAACACATTCGCCCGCCTGCTCATAACACCGCCCCCTCGCTGAAATGGGTTTTACCGCCGGTGGCACACCGCATGATGAGGTTCTCATCCATCTCGTCCCGCAGGATGTTGCCGGTGACGCGCCCTTGGAAGATCACCAGCGTGCGGTAGCAGATGGACATGATCTCCGGCAATTCGGAGGAGATCACCAAAATGGCGTACCCGCGCTCGGACAGGCCGGACAACAGCTGATAGATCTCGGCCTTCGCGCCCACATCGATGCCGCGGGTCGGTTCGCAGAGGATGAGCACCTTGCAGCCGGAGGCCAGCGCGCGGGCCAGCCGAACTTTTGCTGGTTGCCGCCGGACAGACTCATGATGCGCTGGGCCTCGTCCGCGTACTTCATGTTCATGCTTTTGGTGTAGGTCGCCAACAGTTCACGTTCCTTTTGGGCGGAGATCAGCCGGAATTTGGCGATCGCGCGCAGAATGTTGATGGTGATGTTCTCCCGGACAGTCATCAACGCGAAGATCCCGGCGTCTTTGCGGTCCTCGGTCACAAACCCGATGCCCTTCTTGATGGCGTCGGAGGGACAGCGGATGTCGGCCGTCTCGCCGTTCACGGTCACCGTGCCGGCGTCACAGCGCATGAGTCCGTAAATGGCCTTGACGATATCTTCCCGGCCACAGCCCATCAGCCCGGCCATGCCGACCACCTCACCGGCCCGAAGACTGAAGGACACATCGGAGAAGACCCCCTCCCTGCTCAGGCCTTTGACCTCCAGCAGCGCGTCGCCCAGCGGATGGGCGGCATAGCGGTAAAGCTGGGAGATGTCGCGGCCCACCATCAGCTCGACCAGCTTGCGCTCGTCGAGTTCTCCGATGGCGCGGGTACCGATATACTGGCCGTCCCGCAGGACCGTCACCCGGTCGGACAGGTCGAAGACCTCGCGCAGGCGGTGAGATATATAGATGATGGTCTTGCCGTCGGCGCGGAGCCGCCGGATGATCCCATAGAGGGTCTCCACCTCTTGGTTGTTCAACGCCGCCGTCGGTTCATCCATGATGAGGATCTCGGAATTGTGCGAAAGCGCCTTGAGGATCTCCACCATCTGACGCTGGGACACACTCAGCGCGCTCACATAATCCGTCGGCCTGATCTGCAGGCCCAGGCTGTCGATCAGCGCCTGGGCACGGCGGTTGAGCTCCCGGTAATTGACGCAGCCCACCCTGCCCGGCAGCGCGCTGACGTAAATGTTCTCCGCCACTGTCAGCGCCGGCATGAGATTCAGTTCTTGGTAGATGACACTGATGCCGTGCCGCAGCGAATCCGCGATGTTTTTGATCTCGCACTCCTTGCCGTCGATCAAAATCTGGCCGCTGTCCATGCTGTACATCCCGCCCAGAATCTTCATGAGCGTAGATTTGCCCGCGCCGTTTTCGCCGACCACTGCGTGCACCTCGCCCTTTTCCACCGACAGCGTCACGTCGGAAAGGGCCTTGACACCCGGGAAGAGTTTGCATATCTTTTTCGCCTCTATCAATGCCATATTGCCACAGCCACCTCCTGCTCTTCCTTTTTCATTCTAGAGTATCCTGTGCAAAAGTAAATGGAGAATAGTAAACACTTTTGATGTAGAAAATAGAACTCAGGCCGGGCACACACCCCCCTCGCCGGCCCCTTTGGGCCC
>JAIRML010000058.1 GCA_031258665.1 Oscillospiraceae bacterium
GCCTAAAATCTGACCAGTGCACAACTATTTGTTGCCATACTTCAACCTCGCAACAGAACCTGTTTATTTTTCTCTGTTTTGTTCAAAAGTTTTTTCACGGTAGGTGCTGAACAGTTACTTCCATTCTACCTTTGAGACGGCAGGACTGTCAAGAAGAATTTCCCCAAATCGCTTGTGAGGCACTGCTGTTTTTGGTACAATTGAGGCAATGAACTGTAAAGGAAGGCTGTCCTATGAATCGCCCCACATGGGTGCTCCGCCGGTGGCAGCGGGAATGCCTGGACAAATGGATCCAAAACAGAGGCAGGGGTGTCGCGTATGTCGCGACGGGTGCCGGCAAGACGTTGCTCGCGCTGGCGGCTGTCCATGCGCTGGAGACGCGGCCCGAGCTCGGAAGCGGCGCTGTCAGGGTGCGGATTGTCGTGCCGAAGGTGTTCCTGGCCGCCGCGTGGCGCGCGGCGCTCACGCGTGAACTGGGCGTGCCGCACAGCGAGATCGGTCTGTGCTGCGGCGGCGCGGCGCGGCGGGACGCAAAGTTCCTGATCTATGTCGTCAACTCCGCGCGTGACCGGCTGGCCCGGCGAATCCTGCGGGAACTGTCCGCCGGCGGGCGGGTGTTTCTGATCTGCGACGAGTGTCACCACTGTGCCGCTGAGGCCAATGCGAAGATCTTCGATTTTATTCCCCATCTGCTGGGGCTGCCGGGCCGCTTTTTCGCGCTGGGTCTGTCGGCCACGCCCGGTTCTCCGGCGGAACGGACGGCGCTGGTCCGTACGCTGGGCGCGGAGATCTATCGTTACGGCCCGGCAGAGGCGCTGAGGGATGGAATCATGTCGCGCTGCCGGGTTGTCAACATCGCGATTTCGCTGACGCCGGACGAACGAGAGGCCTACGAGGAGATTGACGAACAGCTGATCGCTTGCCTGATCAGACTCAAAAAACTGGCGCCCTCGCTGGAAGGGTTGTCGGGAAGGCTGTTCTTTGACACTGTCCTCCGGCTCAGCCGGTCACAGGCGAGCCCCAAGACGTCACGTGAGGCCGGGCGCTTTTTGAATCTCACATACCGCCGGCGCGCCATTGTCCACACAGCCTCTTATCGGATCCGCTGCGCCGCCGCGCTGACGGCGCGCCTGGAGCGGGACAGCCGCGTCCTGATCTTTGCGGAACGGGTGGACACCGTCGAGGCTGTCTTTGCTGTGCTGAATCGCCTGTACCCCGGGCGTGCGGGCCGGTTTTACGGTGCGCTGGGGCCGGCGGTCAAATGTGCCGCGCTGGAGGACTATAAGAGCGGCGCGCGTTCCCTGCTGGTCACCTGCCGGGCGCTGGACGAGGGCCTCAATATCCCGGAGACCGACACAGGGATCATCGTATCCTGCTCCAGCAGCGACCGCCAACGGATACAGCGGGCAGGGCGCGTTCTGCGGCCCGCGCCGCCGGATTCGCCTCGCCGTGACAGGGTGAAAACGCTCTACTATTTTTATGTGCCCGAAACGCCGGAGGACGCGGAATTTCTTCCGGCGGGCGTCCCCGGCCTGGAGACACTTTCGATGGCGTTTGACGAGAAAACGGGAGAATTCGTCTGCCCGGACTACGACGCGCTCTGCGCCGCTGTGCTGGAGGCAGTGGCCCGAAAGACCGTGTCGCCGGCGCTGTATGACGAGCTGATCAGAAATCTGCGGCTGGCCGGCGTGCGGGGAGACTGGCTCCTGCCGCCGGAGGACTGTGAAAGGGCACTGCGCGCGGCGCGCGATGTGGCGGAGCGAAATTATTGGCTGACGGTCCGGCGGCTGGCGCGGGAAAGGGGCGCGGTGTGACTGGCGTCACAGCCCGCGGATACAAAACAGACAGGCCGCCCTACCGTTTTCCCGGTGAGGCGGCCGTCTGTGTGCACAAAACAAAACAATCCGCCGGACGCATCCTGTCGAGGTGTCTGCTCCGGCGCCCTGGGATAGTCATGGCGCGGTGTTTGCTTCCTTATGGGCTGCGGAGGCAGCCCGCGTTGGTACCTTATTGCCGCTTCGCGGCAATAAAAACAAGAATTTTGGATTGTAGGCTGCGGAGGCAGCCCGCGTTGGATTACACGGTGGGCGGTGTCACGGGGAACAGGTTCAGCGCCAAAGTGAACAACAGGAACAGGGCGGCCACCCATTTGGTCACGCGGGCCAGACGGGCGTCCCAGGTGCGGGCCTTGTTTTTGGCCATGAAGGATTCGGCCGCGCCGGCAATGGCGCCGGAGAGGCCGGAGCGCTTGCCGGACTGCAACAGCACCACCGCGATCAGAAACAGAGATGCGAGGACCTGGACAATGGTGCTGACCAATTTGAGAGTGTCCATGACAAAGACCTCCTGACATGGGATAGCGAATCTTCGCTCAAACGATGCGCGGCCCGGGGGAGGCCCCCTGTTTCAGCCGACACAAATATGATTTTACTGCAAAAATATAATGAACGAGGGCTTTTATTCAGTATATCCAATCCGTTCCTTAGCTTTTTTGCAGTGGAACCAAATATAAATATACCACATAAGACGTCGTTTGGCAAGAGATTACGCGTCAAATTTTGTTTCATGCGCCCAAAAATCTTCCAACGCTATATACGGGACAATCTCGCGCGCGTAACGCTATATCTTGATGCGGTGTGCCGGCCTCACCCCGGCGGCGTGCCGCCGGCCGGCAGGGTCTCCACGCCAAGCAAGTACTTGGCAAAGGGGCTGGAGAGGGGGATCACCAGCGTGGAGCCGGCGCCCACCGTGAGGCGGTAGGTGTCCAGCAGGTTGTAGAACTCGAAAAACGAAGGGTCGGCGCTATAGGCCTCGTTGTAGATGCGGGCGGCCTCGCTGTCGCCCTCGCCCTTCAGGATCTCGGCCCGCCGCGCGGCCTCTGAAGAGATGCCGACGACATCGCGGTCGGCCTCCGAGCGGATCCTCAGCGACTCCTCCTCGCCTTTCGAGCGGTACTCCGCCGACATGCGGTTGCGCTCCGTGATCATGCGGTTGTAAATGCTCTGGTAGTTTTCTTCCGGCAGATCGGTGCGCTTGATGCGGATGTCGAAGACATCCACGCCGAAGGCGGCGCAGGCCTCGCTGACCGTGTGATTGAGCTCGTCCAGCATGACGCCCACCGCCGCTTTGTCGGTGATGAGGGTGGTGGACTGCATGGCGCCCACATGCGTGTTCATGTAGGAATATAAGTAACTGTCGATGCGGCCGTAAGCGTTTTGGATGTTGAAGACGCCCTTGTAAAAGCGCAACGGGTTTACAATGCGCCACTGGGCGTTGTTGTCGAAGTAGATCTTCTTTTTGTCGGCCGTGATGACCTGCCGGGAGGGCGTGTCGTAGGCCAGCAGCATGCTGGGGTACTTGATCACATGGTCGAGGAAGGGGACCTTCCACTTGAGCCCCGTGCCGACGCGCACCGGGATATGTCCTTCGCCGTCCTCGGTCATCTGGTCATGGAGTTCCCGGGAGGTCTCTTTTACATAGATGGCCTCAATGCGGCCAAAGCGCTGGACCAGCGCGGATTCGCCCTCCTGCAGCTCGAAGCAGCAGTTTAGCGCGACTATCAGGAGCAGGCACAGCCCGACCGCCAGCAGAAACCATTTTGTGGTTTTTTTCATGGCGCGAGACTCCTCTCAAATCCAAATTCTTAGCACCTTATTGCCGTGAAACGGCAATAAAAAAGAAGAATTTTTTGGGGACAGATCCCATCCGCGGTTTGCGGAATTCATTTCCGCAAACCGCACC
>JAIRML010000078.1 GCA_031258665.1 Oscillospiraceae bacterium
GCCGAACTCCCGTTTGATCAGCGAAAAGCTGAGATCCCCCACCTGCGCGGCCAGGGAGCCGAGGCCCGCGACCAAAAGCCAGGCGGGCAGCGCCGGCGTCAGGGGCGTGACCGCCCGCACGACGACGCCGAAGAGCGCCGTCAGCGCGAGGGCGCCGAAGAGCCCGCCGAGAGCGCCCTCAACGGTCTTGTGGGGGCTGATCTTGGGCGCCAGCTTCCGGCGGCCCAGCAACATGCCGGCGAAGAGCGCGCAGATGTCTGTGCCCGAAGCGGCCAGAAACGGCAGCAAAATGAGGACGGACCCCTCCGGGCGCGCGGCGACCCGGACCAGGGACGAGAGGAGCAGCGGGATCACCAGCCCGGCGAACAGCGCGCCGGTGATCGCCGGGACGCCGATTGTCCGGCGGCGGTCCAGCAGGGCGGCCGCAAAGAGCCACAGCACAAACAAAAACAGGCCCGCCGCCCCGGGGACGGGGGGCATGCCGAAATAACACCAAAAGGGTGTCAGCGCGGCGGCGGCGGCGGCCCCCGCGAGCACGCGCCGCGCCCGCGCGAGCCCGGTGCCGCGCAGCAGCTCCCACACCGCCGCGACGGACAGCGCGCCGACGGCCGCCGGCAGCGCCCAGGGCGGCGCCAGGTACACCACGGCGACGAGCAGCGGCAGCAGGGCGAGGCCCGCGAGCACGCGCGCCCGCATCAGGAGGCGCCGCCGTACCGGCGCTCCCGGGCGGCAAAGGCCGAGAGCGCGCGGTCAAATTCGGCCGGGGAGAAGTCCGGCCAGAGCACGTCTGTAAAATAGAGCTCGGCGTAAGCCGCCTGCCACAGGAGAAAATTGGACAGACGAAACTCGCCGCTCGGGCGGATGAGCAGGTCGAGCGGCGGCAGGGGGGCCGTGTCGAGCAGGGAGGAGAAGAGCGCCTCGTCGATCTGTTCCGGCGCGAGCAGGCCCGCCTGACAGCGCGCGGAGAGCGTCCGCGCGGCGCGCAGGATCTCGTCCCGCCCGCCGTAGTTGAACCCCACGCTGACCGTCATGCCCTCGACGGTCCGGGCGACGGCGTCCGCCTCGCGCACCAGCGCCAAAATCGACGCCGGCAGCACAGATAGATCGCCCAGAAACCGCAGCCGGACGCCGTCGCGCGCCATGCTTTGGATGGCCTCGCGCAGGTAATGCGTGAGGAGGCCCAAGATGGCGTCCACCTCGTCTTTCGGGCGCCGCCAGTTTTCGGTGGAAAAGGCGTACACGGTGAGTGCCTCGACCCCCCGGTCTTTGGCGTGTGTGGCCACCCGGCGGAAAGTCTCACTGCCGGCGGCGTGCCCGGCTGTGCGCGGCAGCGCGCGCCGCTTGGCCCAGCGTCCGTTGCCGTCCATGATGATGCCGACATGCCGCGGCAGCCGCTGCGGCGGGATCCGCGCGGCGGCTTTTGTCTGCCTTCTCAACGGACTTATACCTCCATGAGCTCCTTTTCTTTCTTTCCGACCAGCGCGTCGATGTCTTTGCAATGTTTGTCGATGAGTTCCTGAAAGTCCTTTTCGATGTCCTTGAGGTCGTCCTCGGTGATCTCCGACTTTTTCTTCAGGGTCTTGTAGGCGTCGATCGCGTCGCGGCGGATGTTGCGCAGGGCCACCTTCCCCTCCTCGGCGTATTTGTGTACCTGCCGGATCAGCTCGTGACGGCGCTCCTCGGTGAGCTGCGGGAAGATGAGCCGGATCACCTTGCCGTCGTTTTGCGGGTTGATGCCCAGGTCGGAGATTTGGATGGCCTTCTCGATCGCTTTGAGCGCCCCGCCGTCCCAGGGTTGGATCACCAGTGTCCGCGGTTCCGGCGTCGAGATGGAGGCGATCTGCGCGATGGGGGTCTGCGCGCCGTAATATTCCACCGACACGCGGTCCAGCACGGCCGCGTTGGCCCGACCGGCGCGCAATGTGGCAAATTCGTGCCCCAGCACCTCGATCGTTTTGGTCATCCTTCGGGTGTATTCCTCGTATGTGCCCTTCATGGAGAGATCTCCTTTCCCACAATGGTGCCGATGGCGTCTCCCATCAGTACGCGGTATATATTTTCGGGGTCCTTGAGCGCAAAGAGAATGACGGGGATGTGGTTGTCCTGAGACAGGGACGCGGCCGTGGAGTCCATGACCGTCAGGTGTTTGGCGAGGATCTCGTCGAAACTGAGCGAGGTAAATTTTTTCGCGTGGGGGTTCTTGGCCGGGTCGTCGTCGTATACGCCGTCAATGTTCTTCGCAAGCAGAATGATGTCGGCGTCGATCTCGGCGGCCCGCAGCACCGCCGCCGTGTCGGTGGAGAAGAAGGGGTTGCCGAGGCCGCAGGCAAAGATGACCACACGGCCCTTCTCCAAGTGGCGCACCGCCCGCAGCCGCACATAGGGTTCGGCAATGGCGCGCATCTCCAGCGCCGTCTGGACGCGCACCGGCACCTCCCGCGCCTCCAGCGCGTCGGCCAACGCCAGCGCGTTGATGACCGTGGCCAGCATGCCCATGTGGTCGGCCCGGGTGCGGTCGATCCGCCCCCCGCCGTCTTTTGTGCCGCGCCAAAAATTCCCGCCGCCCACGACGACGCCGATCTGCACCCCGAGGTTCACGCAACGCCTGATCACGTCACAGACCGCGGCGATCACGTCAAAGTCAAGCCCTGTTTTTTTGTCCCCCGCGAGCGCCTCGCCGCTGATCTTGAGCAGCACCCGCTTGTAAACCGGCGCATCCGCCACAGACACCTGTAGACACCACCTTACCGGCGCGCCGCGGCCCTCGAGGGCCGCGGCCGCCCTTTTTGTGGGCGCCCGATGAGGGACGCATAGGAGCCCGCCCCGCGTCCGCCTGATGCACCCTTTGTACATTGTAATACATTTGGAGACCGAAAGGAAGAGGGGAACCCGGAATTTTCTCAGCTGAGGAAGATCTCCGCCTCATATGTAAATACCGCGCCCTCCGCGCGGCCGGGCCGCGGCCGGACAAAGGTCCATGTCATTTTGTTTTGTGAAACACCGATCTCACTGGCGACCTCCATCTGTGTCTTGCCGTCGAAAAACCGGAGTGCCAAGATGTGGCGTTCCCGCTCACTCAGCCGGCCGATGGCCTCCCGGAGGGCAATGCGGTCCAGCCAGTGCTCGTCCGTGTTTTTTTTGTCGCTGACCTGGTCCATGACGCAGACGGTGTCGCCGCCGTCCGAGTAGACGGGCTCAAACAGGGAGATGGGTTCCGTGATGGCCTCCAGCGCAAACACCACATCTTCCCGCGACAGGCCGAGGTCCCGGGCGATCTCCTCGACAGTGGGCTCGCGCCCGCTGGCGCCGGTCAGCCGTTCTTTGGCCTGGAGCACCTTGTAGGCGGTGTCACGCGTGGAACGGCTGATCCGTATGGAGCTGCTGTCCCGCAGGTAGCGGCGGATCTCGCCGATGATCATCGGCACGGCATAAGTGGAAAATTTTACCATATGAGAGAGGTCGAAGTTGTCGATCGCTTTGATCAGCCCGATGCAGCCCACCTGGAACAGGTCATCGAGCATCTCGCCGCGGCCGGTAAAGCGCTGGATGACGCTGAGTACGAGACGCAGGTTCCCGGAGATCAGGGCCTCGCGCGCCGTCCGGTCTCCCTCCTTGGTCCTGGCCAACAGGGCGTTCATCTCGTGGTTGGGCAGCACCTTGAGCTTGGCGGTGTTCACCCCGCAGATCTCCACTTTGCCATACATGGTATGATCCCCTCC
>JAIRML010000097.1 GCA_031258665.1 Oscillospiraceae bacterium
CCCTGCTGGAAGTGTTGCGGTCCTATGCCGAGAACACGCCCCCCTTGCTCGATCAGGTGCGCACGTACCAAAAAGAGAATCTGCAGGAGTACGCGGTGATCGTGCACGGCATCAAGGGCAGCAGCTACGGCATCTGTGCCGAGGAGGTGGGCAAAAAGGCGGAGGCGCTGGAGCACGCGGCCAAAGCCGGGGACATCGACTTTGTCAGTGCCAACAACGAGACGTTCATCCGGGCCGCCGAACAGCTGATCGCGGCGCTGTCCGCCCTGTTGGAAACGGTGGACGCCGGGACACAAAAGATCAAAAAAGAGGCTCCGGACACCGACACGCTGCACCGGCTGCGGGATGCTTGCACGAGCTTTGACATGGACGGTGTGGACACGGCCATGGAGGAGCTGGATGGCTACGAATACGAAACCCAGTCGGACTTGGTTACGTGGCTGAAGGAACGCGTGGCCCTGATGGAATTTCAGCAGATTCAAGAGAGACTGTCCACATATTGAAGGAGCTCATTATGGAAAACAAACGTTACAAGGTCATGTTGGTGGATGACAACATGGCAAATCTTTCCATCGGAAAGAGCATGTTGAAAAGCATCTATGAAGTGTACCCGCTCCCCTCGGCGGCCAAGCTTTTTGAAATCCTGAAAAATGTAACGCCGGATCTGATTCTTTTGGACATTGAAATGCCGGAAATGGACGGATATACGGCCATTCGAAAGTTAAAAAGTGATGAAAAAATGGCGGATATCCCGGTCATTTTTCTGACGTCAAAGATCGATAAAGACAGCGAATTGGAAGGGCTGCGTCTCGGTGCCATCGACTATGTGACCAAGCCTTTTTCCGCTCCGCTGCTGCTGAAACGCATTGAAAATCATCTGCTGATCGTGTCGCAAAAAAAAGAGCTGAAACATTACAATGACAATTTGCAAGAGATGGTCCGGCAAAAGACCGCGCAGGTTGTGGAGTTACAAAACGCGGTGCTCAGCACCGTGGCGGAGATGGTGGAATTTCGGGATGGGCTGACCGGCGGCCATGTGATCCGTACGCAAAAATATCTGAAACTGCTGTTGGATGAATTGCTGGAAGAAAACATCTATCAGGAAGAGGTGTCCGGCTGGGATCTGGACTTTCTGCTTCCCTCGGCGCAGCTCCATGACGTGGGGAAGATCGCCATCAGCGATCTGATTCTGAACAAACCCGGCCGGCTCACACCGGAGGAGTTTGAGGAGATGAAAAACCACGCGTCGGTCGGGGTGGACGTCATTCGGCGCATTGAGCAGACCACGGCGGAAAATGCGTTTTTGCACCACGCAAAAATTATTGCGGGTACGCACCACGAAAAATGGGACGGGTCCGGTTACCCGGCTGGTCTGAGGGGCAAAGAAATCCCTTTAGAAGGTCGGTTGATGGCGATCGCCGATGTATATGACGCCCTGATCTCGGCGCGCCCTTATAAGAAGCCGTTCTCCGTGGAAGAGGCCGAGCGGATCATTGACGAGGGGAAAGGCGCCCATTTCGACCCGACTCTGGTCATGGTGTTTCACAAAGTGGCCCGACAATTCGCGGAGATCGCGCAGAGTTGTCAATGACGGCGTCGGCGCTCCCCTCCAGATCTCCTGCCCTCAACTATACAAAATTTTTATTTTGTATAGTTGATAATCTGTTCGCCGGGGCCCTGCCCGGCTGGCGGTACGGGAGCCGCAACCGTTTATCGTCTTATCGCCCGGCTGGCGTCACCCCGTCCGGTATGAGCCCCAGCCGCCAATATGACAGGCCGCCCAGACCGAAGCGCGCGGCCAGTTTGGCCTTGGCCGCCACACTGCGGGCGTCCTCGTACCACACGATGTTGTCGGTCTGGTCCTGCGTGTCGCGAAACGCGATGTACGGGCTCTGGGCCACCGGGTCAAATGTGACGGACGCCCCGGCTTGGATCCGGGCCTCGATGGCGCTGTACGCGGGCGCATAGGGTGTCTCGTTGAGGATCACGCCGTCTCGCGCCTTCCACTGCACGGCGTCAAAGGAGATCTGCAGCAGGACACGGCTTCGGTCCTCCACCCCTGTGTCGGGGTCGCAGACCGCGCGGAGCGCGTAATACACCTCGTCCAACGGCGCCGCCGGCGTGTGTGTCACGCCGGACTCCCGTTCATCCTGGGTCAGTCGTTTGGGATAATAGTCGTGCGCCATCAAAATCACCCTGTCCGCCAGCGCGCCGATCGCCCGGTAGTCGTAGCCGTCATAGACGGCCACGCCGGGACGCCGCCGCGGATGGACGGCCACATAGAGGCGCCGGCCCGCGGGCATCTGCGCGCGCAGATCGGCGAGGAAACGGCTGAAGTTGTCCCGCGCCTGCGCCCCGCGCAATGTCTCAAAATCGACGACGATCCCGTCAAAGGCAGGCTGCCCGCCCGACGCGGCCGGAACTCCGGCGCGCGCCGCGTCCGCCAGCAGCTGCGCCGCCTGCGCCCGGAGCGCGCCGTCACCGATGATCGCCACGCTGTCCGCCGCGCTGACCGCGGCCATCAGCAGGGTCTCCCCCTTGGCTTTGCCAAGCGGTTCCTCGTAGCCTTCCGGCACAAAATACTCATGGCCGCCCGCCGCGTCGCTGTGGAGCGTCAACACCCCGTCGGACAGTGCCAGCCGGCTCCAGCCAAAGCTCACCGCGTCAAACGAGGGCACCATGTCCATCTGCCCGGCGGAGCGGATCGCGTAGAAGGCGTTGGAAAAACCGGCCCGGTTCTGTTCCAGCCAGTACATCCGCATCATCATGGCCGCCGCATGTTCCCGCAAGGCGGTCTCGCCGGGCGCGAAACGCGTGGGGCTCATGCCGTTGATGATCTCCAGGTCTTTGGCGATCGTGATATACCCGGCGTACCCCGTCACATCCGGAAACGGGCTGCCGAGCGCGGCCAGGTGCGCCCCCAGCGCGTCGTAGCCCAGCGCGCGCACGATCATGACCGCCATGGCCTCCCGCGTGATGGCCTCATTTGGCTCAAACCGCGGCGCGTCGGCCAAGATGGCCCCATGCGCGAGCGCCGTCTCGATGAACCCGTAGTACCACTGCGCGCCGTCGCGGTTGTCTTCAAAATGCCCCTCCGCGGGTTGGACTTCCTCCCAGCGCATGAGCTTGCACAAAAACGACGCAAATTCGGCCCGCGTGACAGACCGTCCAAGGCCGAATCGATTGTTGCCCACGCCATCTGTGACGCCGAGGCCGCGCAGCTCGCGTATGTACGCCGCCGCCCAGTGGCCCGGCGGCACGTCCGCAAAATCGGCCGCCGCCCGCGCCGGCCGGCCGCAGGGGTTCGCGATCGCGAGCGCCAGCAAGACACCCAACGCCACAACGCGCTTCATCACACCACTCCTTTTTTTGTTGCCGCTTCGCGGCAACAAGGTAACAACGTGGGCTGCAGGGGCAGCCCACAACCCAAAATTTAGTATTTTATTGCCGCGAAGCGGCAATAAAATACTAAAATATCAATCAAACATCAATGGTCAAAGATACCGGGCAGTGGTCACTGCCGTGGACGTCGGGGTGGATGGCAGCCTCCCGTACGCGGGGCAGCAGGCGCTGGGACACCAGGAAATAGTCGATGCGCCACCCCACATTGCGCGCGCGCGCGTGAGAGAAGTACGACCACCAGGTGTAGGCGTCGCGCCTGTCCGGGTGGAGCGCGCGAAAGGTGTCGGCAAACCCCGCCTCCAGCAGCGCCGTCAGTTTGGCGCGCTCCTCATCGGTAAAACCGGCGTTGCGGCGGTTGGCGGCCGGGTGCTTGAGGTCGATCTCCCGGTGGGCGCAGTTTAAGTCCCCGCAGATGACCACGGGCTTCTGCGCGTCCAGGCCGCACAAAAAGGCTTTGAAGTCATCTTCCCAGCGCATACGGTACGAAAGCCGCGCGAGATCCCGCTGCGAATTGGGCGTGTAGACGTTGACAAAGAAAAAAGACGGAAACTCCAGTGTGATGACACGGCCCTCACTGTCGTGTTCGGACACGCCAATGTCCGCCGCGGCGGACATGGGCGGCACGCGCGTGAAGACCGCCGTGCCGGAATACCCCTTCTTGCGCGCCGTGTTCCAATGTTCCGCGTAGCCGGGCAGGTCGATCTCCGCTTGACCGGGCGCCATCTTGGTCTCCTGCAACGCAAAGACGTCCGCGTCCAGCGCCCGGAAACTCTCCCAAAAACCCTTGCCCAAACAGGCGCGCAACCCGTTGACATTCCAAGACACCAGCTTCACCGTCCACTCCCCTCCCAGCACCCTCCAGGATTGATCCTCAGTATATCACAGCGCCGCCGCATATGCAAATGGAAAAACCTTGATTTTTCCAGAAAAAGACGCTATAATATGATATTATCCTGAGTATACATGCGGGAGGAACTCTTCATGTTTGATTACCTGACTGTGGAAGAAATAGCAAAAAAATGGGGCGTTTCGGACAAATACGTCCAACGGCTGTGCCGGAACGAGAGGATTCAGGACGCCGTAAAACGCGGCGGCGTCTGGTTCATTCCATCTGCCGCCCCCTGCCCCGTTCGTTCCCATGTGCAGCACCTCATGTTTCACGGTACAAAGAGAAAAATCTTTGAAAAGGCAGTAGAGCTCTTCTCAAATCATTCCTACGATACTATCAAGATAAAAGACATCACAGACCAGATTGGCATCACCCAGAGCGCCTTTTACAACCATTTCAAATCCAAACAGGAGATTCTGGACGCCATCTACGACTTCTTTGCGCATTACTATACGGTGGATAGGCCCACCATAGACGAACTTGAACCGATTTTGCGAGGCGGTACGCTGCAGGAGATCTTCGACTGCGTCTACTACGATTTTAAGCCGGAGTACCGGGAGCTGATGCTCACCTGTACCAAGATCATCTTCCAGCGCGCATTTGTCGACGACCATGCGAAAGAGATCTTCCAGATCATTTTTTGGGACTCCAGCCTGCACTATGTCTCGCATGTCTTCGAGCGGGCCGTGGAGATCGGCCGGTTCGCGCCGATGGATGTCCAGGAGATGGCCATGTACCGCGTGATGCTCCGCTGCTTCTCCTTTATGATCTGGCTGATCGACGTCGATTCGAGCCACATCACGATGTTGGACCGCTACCAGAAGCGGTTGGGCGAGTATCTCATGCACAATATCTCGGACTTAAAAGCCCCCGCCTCCTCCGGCGCGCCCTGAGGCGCGATGCACCCGGTATTCGCTCTCCACCCCACCGAGCGGGCTCGGTGGGGACCTCAAGCGTTTTTGTTTCATCTGCCAAAAAATCTCTCGGCGGCGCATCCGACAGAGGTTTTTAGAGGCGCCCGATTGACATTCTTCGGCAGTTTGAGTATAGTATGAGTGAGAGCGGCCGGCGGGCCGGCATTGTGGGAGGCGATTTTTTGGAAAACAAAAAAATTATCCTGGCTGTGGACGATATGCCGACCAATTTACAGATCCTCCAGAGTCTCCTCTCCGATGAGTTCTCGGTGCGGCTGGCCAAGTCCGGCCATATGGCGCTCTCGGCGCTTGCGCGCATCCAGGTGGATCTCATCTTGCTGGACATTGAGATGCCGGGGCTTTCGGGCTTTGACGTGATGAACGAGCTGCAGAAAAATCCGGACCACAAAGATATCCCGGTCATCTTTGTAACCGCGCACGCCACGCGGGAATTTATCGCCCGCGCGGCCAAGGCGGGCGCGAAGGACTACCTGGTCAAACCGTTTGAGCCGCAGGCCCTGCGCGAAAAGGTGCGGCATGTGCTAGGCCTCGCATGAGCCGATCTCAACATCCATACATCCATACCATTTGAAGGAGCCAACTATGGACGAGAGAGTCAACACCGCCCCGAACGCGGCTGTGGAGACGGTCGAAGACGAACTGGCGCGTCTGCGCGCGGAAAATGCGGCGCTCACCCGTCAGGTGGCCAAGCTAAACCGAAAACTGGACATATCGCTCCAGACCATGGACCGTATGGAGCGTGCGTTTGCTGTGCGCGCGCGCTTCACAAACGCTCTGCTTGCCGAGAAATCCCGGCAGGAAAAATACCTGAACATGCTGCTCACGCACTGCGAGGACATCATCATCCTGCTCGACAAAGACGGCCGCTTTGCGTATTGCACGGACTCCTTCCTCAAGGTGGCCGGGGTCGAGAATTTCGGGTGGATCAACGGCCGCACCTATGAAGAGGTCTACCGGATGACCATGGACGACGAGACGCTGCTCCACCAGACGAATCGGATGCTCATGCGCGCCTTGGAAGAGAACCAGACCATCCACGCGGAGATCGTGCTCGATTTGGGGCGCCGCGGCGACGCGCGCAACTACATCGTCCGCACTTCGCCGATGTTCGACAAGGGGGGCGATTTCGACGGCATCCTCTTGCAGCTCAACGACACAACCGATCTGCTGCGGGCCAAAAAGCAAGCCGAGCGGGCCAACCGGGCCAAGAGCGATTTCCTGGCCACCATGAGCCACGAGATCCGCACGCCGATGAACGCGATCATCGGCATGAGCGCCCTGGTGCACACCGACAATCTGGACGAGGTGCAGCAGCGTTACTTCTCCGACATCCGCAAGATGTCCCATTTCCTGTTGCAGATCATCAACGATATTTTAGATTTCTCGAAGATTGAGGCCGGAAAACTCGATCTGGTACCCACAGATTTCGACTTCTTCGTGATGTATGACAACCTTTGCTCGCTCATGAAATTCACGGCTTCAGAAAAGCCGGTGCAGTTCCGCTGCCATCTGGCGGACGATGTGCCGCAGGTCCTGTTTGGGGATGAGGTGCGTATCCGACAGGTGGTCACCAACATCTTAAACAACGCCCTCAAATACACGCGTGAGGGCCATGTGTTGTTGGATGTACGCCGGGTGCCCGGCGAGAGCGACAGCCGTGACACCCTCTCGATCCGGGTGGAAGACACGGGCATCGGGATCCAGCCGGAGAACATCCCTAGGCTGTTTGACGCCTTTGAGCAGTTCGACAACGTCAAAAACCGCAGCATCGTCGGCACCGGCCTCGGGCTCTCGATCACCAAACGGCTGGTGGACATGATGGCGGGCGAGATCCTGATCTCCAGCGAGTACGGCAAGGGGTCCGTCTTCACGATCTTACTGCCGCTCATCGAGGGCGACCCCGCCAATCTGGTCATTGAGGGCGACGTCCGGCGCGTCATCGCGCTGCCGGAGGCCAAGATCCTGGTGGTGGACGACAACTCGATCAACCTCACCGTGGCGCTCGGCTTTCTGTCCACGCACAACATCAAGGCGGACACGGCGCTCAACGGCGTGGAGGCCGTTGAGAAGGTGCAGGCAGAGGCCTATGACCTCGTATTTATGGACCACATGATGCCGGTCATGGACGGCGTCGAAGCCACTGTGCGCATCCGGGCGCTGGGCGGGCGGTACAAAGAGCTGCCCATCATTGCTCTGACCGCGAACGCGGTGGGCGACAGCCGCGAACTCTTCCTGTCCTCCGGCATGAACGACTATCTCCTCAAGCCGATTGAGGCCCTGGAGATGAACAAGATCCTGGCCCGCTGGCTGCCGCCCGACAAGGTCAGCCGGACGGAGCCGATGGATGGCGGCGAGACGCCGGCTGAGGACAGCCGGTATGAGAAGTTGCTGGCCACGCTTGCAAACATCAAGGATCTGGATGTGGAGGCCGGACTCTCCCATGTAAACGGCCACCGCGAGACTTACATTCAGGTGCTGCGCCAGTTCTGCAAGGGTCTTTCGCAGGGGCTGGACAATCTCCGCGCTTTTGCCAGAGACAGGCAGTGGGGCGACTACGCGATCGCGGTGCACGCGATGCGGGGTGTCTGCGCCAACCTGGGGCACACCCCGCTGGCCGAGTGGGCGTTCCGGCTGGAGAAAGCGGCCAAGAGCGGGGACGAAGACACGGTCCGGCGGCAGACGGACCCCTTCTGCCGCACTGCGGAAACCTTCGGAACGGCGTTGACGGATACGCCGCTCATGGCGGACGAGGGCGCCGAACCCAACGAGAGACAAACTGTCGACGCCGGTTGGCTGCGGCAGGCGTTGGACACACTGGCGGAGGCCTGTCTCGAGTGTGATGCAGACAGGGCGGCCGCCACCGCTGCCGACTTGCGGCAAGCCGCTTACAACGAGGCGGTGGAGAGTCGGCTCACCGCGCTCTGTGAACTGGTGGTCTCCTTCGACTACGACACCGCCGCCGACATCTGCCGGGAGATCGCCGACCTCCTCCCTGTGCAGGGCCGGGCATCTGTGTAAAGTTACTGTGCTGTACATATATTCTTCTCGCGTATGGGCGCCTAAAATCCTCACTCCAGGGGCATAACTTCGTTGGAGTGAGGTTTTTTGTCGTCAAAAAGCCGTATTAGGACAATCGACCCGCCTCATAGAGTACAATACGCGGGGGGCAGGCGGTCCCGGGCATGCCGCCCTCCCGCGACCAACGAAGGGGAGGGTGCCTCACGGCGTCCTCCCCGTGCCGCGAGGTAGTTGCGGGTTGCAGGGGCAACCCATGTCAGGTACTATTGATTTTACTGCAAAAATATAATGAACGAGGGCTTTTATACTGATCCGTTCCTTAGCTTTTTTGCAGTGGAATCACTGTTGTATCTGCTTGGCGGAGGAGGCCGATATGTTTTCTGTCGCGTTGTGGCTGCTCATGCATGGGCTCTCTCTGTCGTTGCGTCTGGGTGGGTCGACGGGGTCCTTTCCTCGCCCGCTCTCCGCGCACGAGGAGAAGGAGGCGCTCGCGCGGCTCGCCGCCGGAGACCAGAGCATGCGCGCGCTGCTGATCGAAAAAAACATGCGCCTGGTGGCGCATGTCATCAAAAAATATTACACCACCGCGTCAGACCAGGAGGACCTGCTGTCCATCGGTACGATCGGGCTCATCAAAGCCATCTCCTCCTACCGGCCGGACCGGGACGTCAAACTGCCCACCTACGCCTGCAAGTGCATTCAAAACGAGATCTTCATGTATTTCCGCCGCCAGCGCCGCCGCGCCGGTGAGATCTCCCTGAGCGAACCCATCGAGACCGACAAGGAGGGTGGCGCGCTGGCGCTCATCGATGTGCTGTCGGCCGACGACATGGTGCTGGAGGAGATGGAGAAGGCGGAGAGCGCCGTGTTGCTGCGCCGCCTCGTGCAGGAGACGCTGGACGACCGTGAGCGGGAAATCATCGAACTGCGCTACGGTCTGCACCGGGTTTGCCCGCTGACACAGCGAGAGGTGGCGGCCCGTTTGCGCATCTCTCGCTCGTATGTCTCCCGTCTGGAAAAAAAGGCGCTTGGCAAACTGGAGGCCGCCTACCGCGCGCAGGAGGGCGAGACCGCTTCGCGGCAGCAGGGTACTATACGAACAGCGCCCCGTCGGCGTCCAACAGAGAGACGCGAAGCGCCGATTGGTGGTCTGGCCACAGTTCCGGGGCGTGGCGCCGAACGGCGCCGAGAACGTGCGACGGATTGAGGGAGGTTGTGCCCGCCGCCAGCACCGCCTCGGCGCACAGCCGGTCCTCCCCTTCCGGCGTCAGCGTGAGTCGATGGATCAGCGGCGCGATGTCAACCGTCTGCTCTCCCCGCTTGCTCTTTTTTAAAATAGGCAGCGGCCCCCCGGCGAAGAGCGCGCGCAGGCCGTCCGCCATGTGAGCGGACGGGCGGTCCCAAGCGAGGCGGATCTCATAGATGGCCCAGGCGATGTCTCCAAAAGATTTCCGCCCCTCCGAGGCCGGATAGGCGCGCCGCACCCGCACACCCGCGGGGAGCACACAGTTCAGGCGCGCCGGCAGCGCGCCCGGGTCCACCGCCGCGGACAGGCCGAAGTCCAGCAGCTCATACCGGCTTTCGACCCCCACCGGCAGCGGCCGGGCGATGGACAGGTACGGGTGCGGATTGAACCCCTCCGAAAAGGCCAGCGGCAGCTCAGCCCGGGCAAAGGCGCGTTGCAGTGTGCGCATCAGGTCGAGGTGGGAGATGAGCCGCGCGGGCCCTGTCTTCTCAAACAGCAGCCGCATCTTGCGGCGGACCGCCGGCCCCTCGCCGGCGGCGTCCGGCGCGCGCGCGCCGCGATCGTTGTCATCCATCACAGACACCCCCCGCAAGCAGCCGAGACGCCCCGCAGCCGAGGCAGTGTTCCCGACAGTTTGGCGAAGCCGTGCCGGCGTGGGCGCGCGTCCGTTCCCGCCACAGGTGCGCGGTGTCCACACCGGCGGAGATGTGCGCCCAGGGCAGCACCTCGTCTTCGGCGCGCGTGCGGGCCGCGTAAAAGGCCAGCGAGAGCCCGCACGACGCGAAGGCCCTGTGCCAGGACTCCGGTGAAAAGCACTCGCTCCAGCCGTCCAGACGGCAGCCGCTCCGCCAAGCCGCCTCCACCGCGGCGCCCACCCGGCGGTCGCCGCGGGCGAGCGCGCCCTCTAAGAAGCTCGTGTCGGCGGCGTGCCAGCGAAAGGTGATCTGCTTTTTGAGCCGGGCGCGCAAAAACGCCTGTTTTTCGGCAAAAACCGCCACGCTGTCCTGCGCCTCCCACTGAAACGGCGTGTGCGGCTTGGGCACAAAACAGGCTGTGCTCACCGTGACGCCCACACCGCGCGCCCGGCCCGCTGCGGCGCGGCCGAGCGCATATACCTTGTGGGCCAGGTCCGCGATGCCGGCGAGGTCCTCCTCTGTCTCGGTGGGCAGCCCGCACATAAAATAGAGTTTTACGTGGTTCCACCCGCCCTCAAAGGCAGTGCCGCAGGCGCGCATCAGGTCTTCCTCCGTCAGGTTCTTGTTGATGACATCCCGCAGGCGGGCGCTTCCGGCCTCGGGGGCGAACGTCAGCCCGCTTTTGCGCACCGACTGCACCCGTTCCATCAGCGCGCGCGAGAAGGAATCGGCCCGCAGCGAGGGCAGAGACAGCCCCACCCGGCGCTTTTGGCACTCGCCCAACAGCGCGTCGCACAGACTCTCAAGCGGCCGGTAGTCGCTCGTGGAGAGCGATGTCAACGAGATCTCCTCGTACCCGGTGGCGGCCAGCGACACAAGCCCCTGCCGCACCAGTGT
>JAIRML010000159.1 GCA_031258665.1 Oscillospiraceae bacterium
GGTGCGCGGTGGAGGCGTCGATGACCCGGGTATTTGGGTTGGTCGCCAGAAGGACCGCCTCTCGCGCCGCGTCGTCCGGCAGACACAAAAAGACGACGTCGGCGCTGTCCATGAGCGCCTGGCGGGCCTCTGTGTCGCGGCGCCGATCGGGGGGGATCGTCAGCAGTGCGGCGCCCGGGTGCGCGCGCAGTCTGGTTTCAAGCTGCAGCCCGGTGGTCCCGGACTGTCCGTCGATGAAGACGCGGGCCGGCGCCGCCCGGCGGCGGCCCCACGCGGCGCTCATGGGGCCCTCCCGGCTCTGTGCGGCGTGCTCGGGAAACTTTTGTGGGCCCGGTAAAACGCGCGCAAGGCCTCGATGTGCGCCCGCGTCTGCGCCGCCGCCGGGCCGCCGGGGACATTCCGGGCCGCCACGCAGGCATCCAGCGCGAGCGCATCGTACACATCGGCGTCAAAGTGTTCCGAGACGGCGCGAAACTCCTCCAGCGTCAGCCCCTCCAGGTCCTTGCCCCGGACAAGGCACAGCCGCACCAGGCGCCCGACGACCCCGTAGGCCTCGCGGAAGGGCAGCCCGCGCCGCACCAGGTAATCCGCGCAGTCGGTGGCGTTGAGAAAACCGGAGGCCGCGGCCCGCCGCATGGCCTCGGGCCGGAAGGTGAGCGTGGCCAGCATGGGCGCGAACACCGAGAGGCACTGCCGGGCGGTGTCCACCGCGTCAAACACAGGTTCTTTGTCTTCCTGCATGTCTTTGTTGTAGGCGAGCGGCAGCGCCTTCATGACGGTGAGCAGCGCGATGAGATCGCCGTACACCCGCCCGGTCTTGCCGCGCACCAACTCGGCGACGTCCGGGTTCTTTTTCTGCGGCATGATCGAGGAGCCGGTCGAGTAGGCGTCGTCCAGCTCGGCGAAGCCGAATTCCCACGAACACCAGAGGATGACCTCCTCCGCAAGCCGCGAGAGGTGCATCATGAGCAGGGACAGCGCGGCGCACAGCTCAATGCAGAAGTCCCGGTCGCCCACGGCGTCCAGGCTGTTGCGCGTGATGTCCGCGAAGCCGAGGTCCCGCGCCACCCGCGCCCGGTCGATCGGGTAGGTCGTGGCGGCCAGCGCGCCGGCGCCCAGCGGACAGACGTCCATGCGCCGGTGGCAGTCCTCCAGCCGCGTCA
Organism: Oscillospiraceae bacterium; assembly: GCA_031258665.1. Lineage (GTDB taxonomy): Bacteria > Bacillota > Clostridia > Oscillospirales > UBA929 > JAIRTA01. The sequence goes on from JAIRML010000159.1 coordinate 1,164, forward strand.
CGTCCCGCGAGAGCATCTCGGCGTATGCCGTCAGCGCGTGCGCCAGTGTGATCGGCTGCGCGCGCTGGAGGTGGGTGTACCCGGGCATCACCGTGCCGGTGTGCGCCTCGGCGAGGGTCACCAGCGTGTCCTGCAGCGCGAGGGTCAGGCTGTGGAGCGCGCGGATCTCCTTTTTGAGGTGCAGTCTGAGGTCGAGCGCCACCTGGTCGTTGCGGGAGCGGGCGGTGTGCAGGCGGCGGCCGGCGTCGCCGAGGCGTTCGATGAGGAGCTGCTCGATGTTCATGTGGATGTCCTCGGCCTCGGGTGTCAGCGTCACGCGCCCCTCCTCGATGTCCGTCAGCAGGCGGCCCAGTTCCGCGATGACGGCCTCGGCGTCCTCCGGCGGAACGATGCCCTGCGCGCCCAGCATGGCCGCGTGGGCGACACTGCCCTCGATGTCCTCCCGATACAGGCGGGCGTCGAAGGAGAGGGAGGCGTTAAAGTCCCCCACGAGGGCGTCGGTGTCTTTCTGAAAGCGCCCGGCCCACAGTTTCCCGGCGTGCCCCGCGCGCTGGTCCGGCCCGGCCCGGCCCGGCGTGTCTTTCGATGTGTTCTTCATGTCGGCGCATTCTCCCGCTTCAGCGCCCCGACCCGGACAGGCAGGCCAAAGAGGCGGATAAAACCCTCCGCGTCCTTTTGGTTGTAGGCACTCTCGCCGAAGGAGGCGAGTTCCTGGTCGTAGAGGGAGTGGGGCGATGTGACCCCCGCGAGGATGATGTTGCCTTTGTAGAGTTTCAGGCGCACCGCGCCGGTCACGGTCTCCTGGGTCTTGGCGACAAAGGCGGAGAGCGCCTCCCGCAGGGGGGTGAACCACTGGCCGTAGTAGACGAGCTCGGCGAATTTGGCCGCCAGGAGCTGCTTCATGTGCAGGGTGTCGCGGTCCAGCGTGAGGGTCTCGAGGGCCTCGTGGGCGCGGTAGAGGATCGTACCGCCGGGCGTCTCGTACACACCGCGGGATTTCATGCCCACCAGGCGGTTTTCCACGATGTCGACGAGGCCGACGCCGTGCGCGCCGCCCAGCGCGTTCAACGTTTGGATGAGGGCCACGGCGTCCAGCGTCTCGCCGTTTACGCTGACCGGGCGGCCCTGTGTAAAGCCGACGGTCACATACACGGGTGTGTCGGGCGCCTTCTCCGGCGTCACGCCCAGCTCGAGGATCTTGTCGTACAGCGGCTCCGAGGACGGATCCTCCAGATCGAGGCCCTCGTGGGACAGGTGCCACAAATTTTTGTCTTTGGAGTAGTTGGTCTCCCGCGTGATGGACAGCGGGATGCCGCGCGCCTCGGCGTAAGCGATCTCGTCTTCGCGCGAGCGCAGGTCCCACTCCCGCCACGGGGCGATGATCGTCATGTGCGGGGCCAGGGCCTGGATCGTCAGCTCGAAGCGCACCTGGTCGTTGCCCTTGCCGGTGCAGCCGTGGGCAATGGCGTCCGCGCCCTCGCGCTGCGCGATCTCCACAACGCGCTTGGCGATGACGGGGCGGGCGAACGAGGTGCCCAGCAGGTAACGCCCCTCGTAGACCGCGCCGGCCTGGAGGGTGGGGATGATGTATGCGTCCGCGAACTCCCGCCGGAGGTCCTCGATGAAGCAGGCGGACGCCCCGGTCCGCTTTGCCTTCTCCTCCAGCCCGTCGAGCTCCGCGCCCTGCCCCACGTCGGCGGCCACCGCGACAACC
>JAIRML010000163.1 GCA_031258665.1 Oscillospiraceae bacterium
GGGGGGCGACCGTTTGAAATGGAATACCCGCTCGGCCCTGTACGGCGCCGGGCTGCTGACCGCCGTCAATCTGTTTGCCCAGGCTGTCGGCTTTGTATACCGCGTGTGCCTCGCGCGGCTGATCGGCGCGGAGGGCGTCGGGCTGCTCTCCCTGGTCACACCCGTCCACTCTGTCCTGCTGTCGCTCACCGTCTCCGGGCTGGCCGTGGCGGTCTCCCGCCTGTCCGCCGGCTACGCGGCGCTGGGCAACACCCTGGCCGTCCGGCAGCTCGTGCGCCGGGCGCTCTTTGTGTTTCTGCTCCTCTGGTGCGCCGTGGCCCTGCCGGTCATGCTCCTCTCAGACGGCATCTCCGTCGCGGTGCTGGGCGACGCCCGCACCCGGACAGGGCTGCTCCTGCTCCTGCCCTGCCTCCTGCTGACCGGGATCGAAAACATTCACAAAAACCATTTTTACGGGCTAGGGAACATCCATCCGCCCGCCGTGAGCGAGATCTTAGAAAACCTGGTGCGCACAGGCGCCGTGCTGGCGCTGCTGCACTGCCTGCGGCCCGCTTATGAGGAATATGCCCTCGGCCTGGTCATCCTCGGCATGGTGATCTGCGAGGTCGTGAGCGCCGGGCTGCTGCGCGGTTTGTACCGCCGGGCGCAGCGCGGCCGCCGCGCCGCCGGCCCTGGGCTTTTGCGCCGGCGGATGCTGTCGGACATGGCGGCCGTCGCCGTCCCCTTCTCGCTGTCCGGTCTGCTGTCGAACTGCCTCGGGGCGGCGGGCTCCGTGATGATCCCCGCCCGCCTGATGGCGGCCGGCCTGACGGCCGACGAGGCGCTCTCCTCCTATGGGGTTGTCGTGGGGATGACGATGCCCCTGCTCAGCCTGCCTCTCGCCTTCGCGGTCGGGCTGTCCCTCGTCATGATCCCCAGATTGTCGGAGGACCTTGCCCTGCGGCGCTTTTCATCCATCCGGCGCCGTGTCGGACGCACGCTGGCGCTGGCGACGGCGGCGCTTCTCCCCTCCATGGCCCTTCTGGCCCTGACAGGGCCGGACCTCGCCCGGCTGCTCTTCCGGCAGGCGGCGGCCGGGCACTACATCGCGCCTCTCGCCCTCGGCGCCGTCTTCGCCTGCTACCACAGCATTTTGGGCAGCTTGCTCTCCGCCCTCGGGCTTCAAACGCGCGCGGCCGTCGATTCCCTCTTCGCCGGGCTCCTCCAGCTTGCTCTCACCTGGCTGGGCGTCGCCCAACCCCGGCTCGGCATCGGCGGCTTTGTCTACGCCTTCCTGATCGCCTCCGCCCTGGGCGCGCTCCTGTGCGCCTCCGATCTGCGGCGTTTTCTGCGCGCGCACGCCGACTGAGGCACTTGGGGCGCCCGCAAAAGGCGCCCCAAGTGTAAAAAAATATAATGAACGAGGGCTTTTATACTGGATATTGTATCATTGCTTTGGCAATGATACAATATCCAGTATATCCAATCCGTTCCTTAGTACCTTATTGCCGCGAAGCGGCAATAAAAAACAAGAATTTGGGTTGTGGGCTGCGGAGGCAGCCCACGTTAGCTTTTTTGCAGTAAAATCATAAAATGGGCCTTGACAAACCGCCGCGCGCTGCGTACAATAGAGATAATGTAAAGGAAAGTCGCTTTACAAAAGCCGGTGAGGTGACCGCTGTGAAATCGGATCCGCTGGACATGGCCTACCTGTTTGACTTTTACGCCGACATCCTCACAGACAAACAGCGCGACTATTTTGACCTTTACTACCAGCAGGACCTCTCGCTGTCCGAGATCTCCGAGGGCGAGGGCATCACCCGGCAAGGCGTGCGCGACGTGATTTCCCGCGCCGAGAGCACTTTGCGCCATATGGAGGCGCAGCTTGGGTTTGTCGCACGCTACAGCCGCGTACAGGAGTCTCTAGACACCATCGCCCGGCTTTCGGGGGAACTCATCGCCCTCTGCGACCGGGGGCTGGCCAGTGACGAGGTCCGCTTTCGCGCCAACGAGATCCGCCGGCTGACCGGCACAAAGCCCGCGGAGTGAACCCGCCGCTTCGCCGGGACATATCACGCCCTCTCCGGTTTTCGCCGAAGAGGCGCCGCAATGAGGCGTAACATGGCATTTGAAGGTCTCTCCGAAAAATTGGGCAATGTCTTTAAAAAGCTGCGCGGCAAGGGGCGGCTCTCGGAGGCCGATGTCCGCGAGGCCATGCGTGAGGTGCGCCTGGCGCTGCTGGAGGCCGACGTCAGCTACAAAGTCGTCAAGGATTTCATTGCCGGCGTCACCGCCAAGGCCGTCGGCGCTCAGGTGCTCGAAAGCCTGACGCCCGCCCAGATGATCATCAAGATCGTGCGCGACGATCTGACCGCCCTGATGGGCGGCGCCGCCGCAAAACTCAGTGTCGCCCCCAAGGCGCCCACCATTGTCATGCTGGTGGGCCTGCAGGGCGCCGGCAAAACAACCAACGGCGCGAAACTGGCGGGGATGATGAAAAAACAGCAGGGCAAGCGCCCGCTGCTGGTCGCCTGCGACGTTTACCGCCCGGCGGCTATCCGGCAGCTCCAGATCGTCGGCGAGCAGCTCGAGCTCCCCGTTTTCGAACGCGGACAGTCCGACCCGGTCGCGATCGCGCGGGAGGCCGTCGCCCACGCCGTGCGGCACGGCAACGACATGGTCTTCCTCGACACCGCCGGCCGGCTCCACATCGACGAGGCGCTGATGGACGAACTGCGGCGCGTCAAGGCCGCCGTCTCACCGCATGAGATCCTGCTGGTCGTCGACGCGATGACAGGCCAAGACGCCGTGTCGGCCGCCGCCGCCTTCAACGAGGCGTTGGGCATCGACGGCGTGCTGCTGACCAAACTCGACGGAGACGCGCGCGGCGGCGCCGCCCTGTCGGTGCACGCCGTGACGGGCAAGCCCGTCAAATTTTGCGGCGTGGGCGAAAAACTGGGCGACATCGAGGCCTTCCACCCCGACCGCATGGCCTCCCGCATCCTCGGCATGGGCGACATGCTGACTTTCATTGAAAAAGCCGAACGCAGCTTCGACAGCGAAAAAGCCCGGGAGCTGGAAAGCCGGCTGCGGAGCAACCGCTTTACGCTGACGGACTTTTACGATCAGTTGGTGCAGCTGCGCGGCATGGGGTCGCTCTCCGATGTGCTGGGCATGATGCCTGGCCTGGACAAACGGGCGCTCGCCGGCACAAAGCTCGACGAGCGGGCGCTCTCACGCACCGAGGCCATCATCCTCTCCATGACGGAGCGGGAGCGGGAAAACCCCGCTATCCTCAACTCCTCGCGCAAACGCCGTGTGGCCGCCGGCAGCGGTACCCGCGTGGAGGATATCAACAAGCTGCTCAAACAGTTTGAGATGATGCGCCAGATGAGCCGTCGCATCATGGGCGCCGGCGGCAAACCGCCGAAGGGCGGCAAAAAAAGCCGCGGTCTCCCCTTTGGGTTCTCGTAAGGGGCCGGGTCCACAGCAACTCAACCCACGCAACTCAATCCACACAGGAGGTCAAAACATCATGGTCAAGTTGAGACTCAGAAGAATGGGCGCCAAGAAAGCTCCTTTTTATCGCATCGTGGTAGCCGATTCCCGCTACCCGCGCGACGGCCGCTTCATTGAGGAGATCGGCACCTACGATCCACTGAAACACCCGGCGGAGATCCACGTAAACGGAGAGCGCGCGCTGGAATGGATCCGCACGGGTGCGCAGCCCACCGATACCGTGAAATTTCTTTTGAAAAAAGCAGGTGTTCTCTGATGTTGCAGAACGAATTGAAAGAGCTCCTCACCTATGTGGCGCGCCACCTTGTAGATGAACCAGACGCGGTCTCCGTGACCGTGACAGAGCGGGGCGACGACCTCGTGCTGGAGCTGCGCGTGGCCGCCGCCGACATGGGCAAGGTGATCGGCCGCCAAGGGCGCGTCGCCAAAGAGGTGCGCACCCTAATGAAGGCCGTCGGCCAGCGCGCCGACACCAAGGTCTCCGTCGAGATCGTGGAGTGACGGGGGCCGCTTCTATGGACAGGCAGTTTTTGGAGGCCGGCGTCATCGTGGGTACGCACGGCGTGCGGGGCGAGGTGCGCCTGCACCCCTGGTGCGACGACGTCGCCTTCCTCTCCGGTTTCCAGTCGCTTCACATCGCCGGCCGGGCGTACACCCTGCTCTCGGCCCGTCCGCATAAACATCTGGCGCTGCTCCGGCTCAGGGGCGTGGACGATGTGACGTCGGCACAGGCTCTGCGCGGCCAGGTGGTGTACGTCGACCGCGCGGAGGCCGCCCTCCCGGAAGGCCGCTTTTTCATTCAAGACCTGATCGGCCTTTCGGTGGTGGATTGCGCCTCAAAACAGCCGATCGGCACACTGACGAACGTCTGGCAGCGACCGGCGCACGACGTCTATGTCGTGCGCGACGCCGAGGGTCTCGAGCATCTCATCCCCAATGTGCCAGCATTTATCAAAGAGATCGATTGGCCCGGGCGGACGATCCGGGTGACGCTCATCGAGGGGATGTGACCGGTATGCGCGTAGACATCCTGACGCTCTTTCCCGACGCCGTCGAGGCCATGATGGGCGCCAGCATCTTGGGGCGCGCCCGCGAACGCGGACACCTCGCCATCCACTGCCACCAGATCCGCGACTACACCGCCAACAGACAAAAACAAGTGGACGACTACCCGTACGGCGGGGGGCTCGGCATGATCTTACAGGCGGACCCTCTCTACCGATGCCTGCAACACGTGTGGAAAGTGGCCGGTCGGGGGCACACCATTCTGCTCAGCCCACAGGGTGCGTTGCTGCGCCAAGACACCGCCCGGCGGTTCGTGACATACCCGCACCTCATCTTGGTGTGCGGTCATTACGAGGGCGTGGACGAGCGCTTCATCGAGGTCTGTGTGCAAGAGGAGATCTCCATTGGTGACTATGTGCTCACCGGTGGGGAGATCCCCGCGATGGCGCTGTGCGACGCCGTCTGCCGTCTGGTGCCCGGCGTGCTGTCCGACGAAAGCAGCTTTACGGGCGAGAGCCACTGGGACGGCCTGCTCGAATACCCGCAGTACACACGCCCGGAGTTCTGGCAGGGGCGCGCGGCGCCGCCCATCCTGCTGAGCGGCCACCACAAAAACATCCAAGCGTGGCGGCGGGCGCAGTCCGAGGAACGCACCCGCCTTCGCCGCCCGGACCTGTGGGCCCGCTATTTAGAAAAACGGGGACAAGGGGGCTGACCGCAGGTTGGCGGCGGGCGAGGCTTTTGACACAACCGCCCATCCGGCCGGCGGGCACCGCCACACCGGCCCAGACGGGGCGGGCGCGGCGGTTTTCGGTCAGATCACAAAATCCCAATACTCGTCCCCGGTGAGCGCCGGGCTCTGCGTCGGCCGGTCTGTTTTAAACTGGAGCTCCTGGTTTTTGACGCTGACCTTCGTCTTTTCTTGTACGCTCGTTGTGATGAAAGCGTTGGACCCGATCACAACGCCCTCGCCGATCACCGTCTGGCCGCCCAAAATGGAGGCGCCGGAATAGATCGTGACATTGTCTTCGATGGTGGGGTGGCGTTTGACGCCCCGGAGGCCCTGGCCGCCCCGCGTGGAGAGTGCCCCCAATGTCACGCCCTGGTAAATTTTTACATTATTGCCAATGACCGTCGTCTCGCCGACGACGATCCCCGTGCCGTGATCCACAAAGAAATGGTGGCCGATGGTGGCCCCCGGGTGGATGTCGATGCCGGTGAGGCTGTGCGCGTGCTCGGTCATCATCCGGGGGATGAGCGGCACATCCAGCAGATAGAGCTCATGGGCCAGACGACTCACCATGACGGCGTACAGACCCGGATAGGACCAGATGATCTCATCGGTCGAAAACGCGGCCGGGTCACCCTCGTAGAAGGCGACCACGTCCATCGCGAGCAGGCGGCGGATGTGCGGCAGCCGCTCCAAAAAGGCATATACGACCGCCTCGGCTTCGGCTTCCGGGTCTTCCACCGGTCGTGTT
>JAIRML010000218.1 GCA_031258665.1 Oscillospiraceae bacterium
GTGGTAGATCAGCGTCTCGAGCAGTTCCCCCACGTGGTATTCCACCGAGTCGCTCTTCAGATGCTTGTCTCCGAAAAAGCCTGGGAACAGCAGACAGCGGAGCTGCTCGATGCTCTCGATGACCACGCCTTTGTTGACCTTGTTCGACGCCGAGATCTTGATGGTCTCGGGCGCTTCGCGGTAGCTCTCCAACATCGCGCCCACCAACGCGCGGATGCCGCTTTTGTCCGCCTGTTTTCCCATAACGATCCTCCCCTTCCCTGTCCATTATACTCCGGCGGCGCGCGCCGTGTCAATGCGGGCGCCGCTCGGGGCGCCGGGCGCCGTGGCGTCCCTTTTATTTTTTATTTTTGACTTTGGGGGAATCCGCCGATGAAAGGAATCATCACCGTGCTGGGGCAGGACCGCGTGGGCATCATCGCGCGTGTCTGCACCTATTTGGCCGAGCATGGCATCAACATTCTGGACATCTCACAGACCATCGTACACGGCTATTTTAACATGGTCATGATGGTCGATCTTTCCGGGAACAAAGACAGCTTCGAACAGACCGCCGCCGGGCTTGAGGATGTCGGCCGGGCCATCGGCGTGCGCGTCAAGCTCCAGCGCGAGGACATCTTTGACGCCATGCACCGGGTCTGATGGTTTCAGGCGCCGCCGCCTCAGGCAGCACCGCCTGGTACAGCGCTCGGCGCTTCGTACCTCTTTGCCGCAGACGGACAAAACGGGAGGCAGCCGAATGATTTCTAGGTTTGAGATTCAAGAGACCAATCGCATGATTGAGGAGAGCAACCTCGACGTGCGCACCATCACAATGGGCGTCAGCCTGCTGGACTGCGCCGACGCCGACATCGATGTCTTTTGCCGCAAGATATACGACAAGATCACGTCCGCGGCGGGCAGTCTCGTCGCGGTGGGCGACGACATCGGGCGGCAATTTGGCATCCCCATCGTGAACAAGCGCATCGCCGTGACACCCATTGCCATCGCGGCGGCGGGCACGGGCGCCGCGAACTACGCGCCGGTGGCGCACACGCTGGATCGGGCGGCGGCGGCCGTGGGCGTCAACTTCATCGGCGGGTACTCGGCACTCATCCACAAAGGCTCGACGCCCGCCGACAAAGCGCTGGTGGACAGCATCCCCGAGGCGCTCAGCGGGACCGAGCGGGTGTGCGCCAGCGTAAATGTCGGTTCCTCGCGCGCCGGCATCAACATGAACGCCGTGCGGCGCATGGGCGAGATCATCCGTGAGATGGCCCGTCTGACGCGCGCGAGGGGCTCTCTCGCGTGCGCGAAATTCGTTGTTTTCTGCAACGCCGTGGAGGACAACCCCTTCATGGCGGGCGCCTTCCACGGCGTGGGCGAACGCGACCGGGTGATCAACGTGGGCGTCAGCGGGCCGGGCGCCGTCAAGCGGGCGCTCACCGAAGCAAAGGGCGCCGACTTCGAGACACTGTGTGAGACAGTGAAGCGAACGGCCTTCAAGATCACACGGGTTGGGCAGCTTGTGGCGCAGGAGGCGTCGCGCCGGCTGAACGTGCCCTTCGGCATCATCGACCTCTCACTCGCACCCACGCCCACCGTGGGCGACAGCGTGGCTGAGATCCTCATGGAGATGGGGCTGGAGCAGCCCGGCGCGCCGGGCACGACGGCGGCCGTGGCCATTTTGAACGACAACGTCAAGAAGGGCGGGGTCATGGCTTCGAGCTATGTGGGCGGCCTGTCCGGCGCGTTTATCCCGGTCAGTGAGGATCACGGGATGATCGAGGCGGCGCAGTGTGGCGCGCTGACACTGGAGAAACTGGAAGCCATGACCTGTGTCTGCTCGGTTGGACTCGACATGGTGGCGATTCCGGGCGACACGCCCGCGGAGACAATCTCGGGCCTCATTGCGGACGAAATGGCGATCGGTATGATCAACCACAAGACCACAGCCGTGCGGATTATCCCGGCGGCGGGCAAGCGCGTGGGCGACATGGTGGAATTTGGCGGCCTCCTGGGCTCCGCTCCCGTTATGGCGGTCAACCGTTTCGGCTGCGGCCCCTTCATTCGCCGCGGCGGCCGTGTCCCCCCGCCGTTGCACAGCTTTAAGAATTGAGCGCCCTGGCAAACCACGGCCCACGAGATGGAGCGGCAAGGCAGGTAATATTTGCAATGATTACCTGCCTTGCCGCTCCGAAATATTGGTCTGTCACACCACATCGTACCCCTGGTCTTCGATCTCGGCTTTGATCCGGTCCAGCGGCGTCCGCGTGGGGTCATAGTCCAGGGCCACGGTTCCGGCGCCCAGGTCCACGGCCACGCCGGCCACGCCGGGCAGCCCTCCCACGGCACCCGTGACGGCCCTCACACAGTGCTCGCAGGACATCCCGTCCACCCGCAAGGTCGTCTTCTCCACACCTCTTCCTCCCCTTCCAACACAGGTTGCGCTCGCAACCCGAATTCTTGTTTTTTGCTGCCGCTTTGCGACAATAAGGCACAATTATATGCGTGATGTGCGGCCTTCTCCCGGCGTCGCGCACGGCGGATGGTCAGCCGATGTCGAAGGGTTTGAGCAATTTTTCCACTTCGATCGGCCGGCCCGCTTCGTCCATGGTCTCCACCATGGCCAGTGTCCAGCCCTCAATGGCGCTCACATCGGCGCCGGCCTGCCGAAAGGGCTCCGGGTTTAACACAAAGACGATGTCCTTGTCATTGGCCGCCATATCCCGCGCCCACTCAAACATAAAGCCGCCGCCCAGGTCGACGCCAAAATGGTCCATCGCCGTGTGGTGGCCGATGCGCGCGCGCTGCTGCGACACGATCTGCTCGTAAGACAGCACGGGGCTCTCCGAGACCTCTGGCGCCGGGGCCTGCGCGCCCAGCGACGCGCCTGTGACCAACCGGCCGCCCTGCGCCATGCCGGCGGGCAGGCGGGTCGGGTCCAGCCCGGCCGCCGCAAAGGGGGCCGCATCCAACTCCAACCAGGCGTCGTAGACATCTGTCCGGCTGAAATCCCCGCTCCAGATGAACGCGGCGGCCCCGTCCGGGGCCGACAGCACCCAAGTGTTCCCGGCCCCGGCCGCCGGCAGCGCGTCCAGCACCTCGGCAAAGGATGTCACCGAATCGTTGCCAATCACGTCGAGCGCGCGGCAGGCGGTGAGCAGGAGAAACACCGCGCACAGGGCACACAGCAAAAACTTTTTCATGCCGCGCTCACCTCCTCCCGGTCGGCCCGGAAGCGTTTGAGCCGCAACGCGTTGGTCAATACCGACACCGAGGAGAGACTCATGGCGGCGGCGGCAAAGATCGGGCTGAGCAGCGGCCCGCCCAGCAGGTAGAGCACCCCGGCCGCGACAGGGATGCCGACCGTATTGTACCCGAAGGCCCAAAACAGATTTTGTTTGATGTTGCGGATCGTGCGGCGGCTCAGGCGGATCGCGGTCGGCACGTCCATGAGGTCCGAGCGCATGAGCACGATGTCGGCCGACTCCATCGCCACGTCCGTGCCGGACCCAATGGCGATGCCAATGTCCGCCTGTACCAGCGCCGGCGCGTCGTTGATGCCATCGCCCACCATGGCGACCCGCTTTCCCTCGCGCTGGAGCTTTTGAATCTCGGAGGACTTGTCTTGGGGGAGTACCTCCGAAAGCACCCGGTCGATGCCGATCTGCCGCGCGATGGCCGCGGCGGTCCTGCGGTTGTCACCCGTGATCATGGCCACCTCAATGCCCATGCGGTGCAGGCTCTCAATGGCCGCGCGGCTCGACGGCTTGACCACATCGGCCACGGCGACAATGCCGGCGAGCTGCCCGTCACACGCCACATACATCGGCGTCTTACCTTCCTCAGCCAGACGGTCCGACCCGGCCTGAGACAGCGCGACGCCCCGCTCCTCCATCAGCGCGGCATTGCCGACGAGGACCGCCACGCCGTCGATCACGGCCTCGACGCCGCGCCCAATGAGCGCCGTGAACCGCTCCGCGGGGGAGAGCGTCAACCCCTCTGCCCGCGCGCCGTACACGATCGCCTGGCCCAGCGGGTGTTCGGAGCCCTGCTCCGCCGATGCCGTGAGCCGCCAAAGCGCTTCTTTCGACAGCGCGCCCGCGGGCAGAACATCCGTCACAGTCGGCTTGCCCTCGGTGACGGTACCCGTCTTGTCAAACACAATGGTGTCCACCTTGTGGGCGGTCTCCAGCGCCTCGCCGCCCTTGATGAGGATGCCGTTTTCGGCGCCCTTGCCGGTGCCGACCATGATGGCGGTCGGCGTTGCCAGCCCCAAGGCGCAGGGGCAGGCGATGACCAGGACGGAGATAAAAATCGTCAGCGAGAAGGACACATCGCCCGTTCCGATGTACCACGCGACGCCGGACACCAGCGCGATGGCGCATACGATCGGCACAAAATAACCTGACACAAGGTCGGCGAGCTGCGCGATGGGGGCCTTGGACCCCTGCGCGTCCTCCACCAGTTTGATGATCCGCGCGAGCGCCGTGTCGCCGCCGACCCGCGTCGCCATCACCTGGACCACGCCGTTTGTGTTGAGGGTCGCGGCATAGACCTCGTCTCCGGCCTGTTTGTCAACCGGCATACTCTCGCCGGTCAACATGGATTCGTCCACGGCCGTGTGCCCCTCGCGCACCGTGCCGTCCACCGGGATCTTCGCACCGGGCCGCACAAGCAGAATGTCGCCGATCTCGACCTCGTCGATGGGGATCTCCGTCTCGACGCCGTCCCGGAGGACGACGGCTGTCTTCGGCGCGAGACCCATCAGCTTTTTAATCGCCTCAGAGGTTCGCCCTTTGGAGACAGCCTCCAAGGATTTTCCGAGCAGAATCAGCGTGATGATGACGCCCGCCGTCTCAAAGTAGAGCGCGTCGACCGCGTGGTAGCTGCCCTGCGGGATCCGCCACATGTTATAGAGGCTGTAAAGGAAGGCCGCCGAAGTGCCGACGGCGATCAGGGAGTCCATGTTGGGGCTGCGCTGCCAGAGCGCTTTGAACCCGACCGCATAAAACCGATACCCGACGACGATGACCGGCACAACCAAGATGAGCTCGGCCAGCGCGTACGCGAGCGGGAATCGCATCGGCGCAAGCGACGCCGGGAAGGGCAGTCTGACCCAGGTGATCATGGGCGCCATCGCAATGTAGAGGAGCGGCAAGGAAAACACGGCGGCGATGACAAAACGGGTCCAGAGCGCGCGGATCTCCCGCTGTTTGCGGCGCCGGTCCTCCTCCGCCGCGTCGGCCTGGTCCACCTCTCTGGCCCGGTAGCCGAGTTTCTCAATGGCCGCCCGGAGCGCGGACACGCGGACGCGCTTTGGGTCATACGTCACAAATGCCTTCTCCGTCGCCAGGTTGACAGAGGCCTCCAACACACCGTCCAACCGCCGCAGCGCCTTTTCAATCCGCCCCGCGCAGGCCGCGCAGGTCATGCCTTCCACGGGGATGGTGACAGCGCCGCCCGGCGGCTTCTCCAAGACCTCATAGCCGATCTTCACCACCGCCTCTTTGATGGCGGTGAGCGGCAGGCTGGCCTCGTCGTATTCCACAAACAACTTCTCGCTGGCCAAGTTCACGGCGGCGCGGCGCACACCCGGGAGTTTGCCCACCACCCGTTCGATCCGCCCCGCGCAGGCCGCGCAGGTCATGCCGCCAATGCTGAGTATCTGGTTGTCCATGCGGACCCTCCTCATCATCAAAGTTGGTACCTTATTGCCGCTTCGCGGCAATAAAAAACAAGAGTTTTTCGGGGACAGATCCCATCCGCGGTTTGCGGAATTCATTTCCGCAAACCGCACCCCCGCGAGGCGCCTCAGCGCCTCGATCCAACCCCCGTGTTGTTGAAAAACAAAGTTTTTCAACAAATAAACAAGAATTTTGGGTTGTGGGTTGCAGGCGCAACCCACGTTAGGATGATTTCCAATTTTGAAAGATAACCGTCGCTTCCTCGAGAAACGCCCCTGAGATCGTGATGTTTTCCTCGTCCACCGTCTTGTAATTGGCATAAATTGGCACCGGGTTGCAGCCGCCCTGCGCCTTCTCGACCCGGTCCATCGTGAAGAGGCTGCCGCAGTTCTGGCAGACGAGCGCGTTCCCCTCCTGCTTGTAGTAGCCCTGCCCGGAGTCGTAACAGATCTGGCAGGTATTAAACGCCGTGCGGAGCGTGCCGTCCGGCGCCTTCACCGCGATGACCTCCAACCAGGTGCCGTTCACCTCCACCGGATAAAAAGACGCCTGTTCGGTGATCTCAGCGATGGGGATCACCAGGTCGCCTGTTCTTCCCTCCGCTCCGGAATCCGACGCCGGGACATCCGACGCGGCGGGTTCGTCCGCCGGCGGCGGACTCGCCGACGCGGGGTTGTCCGGCGCCGGGACACTGGGGGCGCCGGCCCCCTCCGCTGGCGCGGGCGTGGCAGTCGGGTCCGCCGGACTGACCGGGTCGGGCAGGTCCGCG
>JAIRML010000245.1 GCA_031258665.1 Oscillospiraceae bacterium
TTTGGGCCACATCGGTTCCTCGCTGGCGCTCATTGCGCAGGGGTATCTGCTGGCGCTGGCGGCGGCCGTGCCGCTGGGCCTCGCGCTGGGTTACGGCGTGCGGGTGGGCGCCGCCGCCACCTACATCGCGAAATTTTTAGGCGCGATCCCGCCCGTCGTGTATATCCCGTATGGCATCGCGCTGCTGCCGAGCTTCAGGGCCGTCTCCGTGCTCGTGATCTTCCTGGCCTCGTTCTGGCCGATTCTCGCGGGCACCATGAGCGGTGTGTTGTATGTGGAACAGAGGATTTTGGATTCGGCGCGCGCGCTGAACGTGGGGCGGGCCACGATGCTCTTTCGCATCATCCTGAGCGCCGCGCTGCCGCAGATCTTCATCGGTTGCGGGCAGGGGCTCACTGTGTCGTTCATCCTGCTCACCTCGGCGGAAATGATCGGCGCGCGGAGCGGAATGGGTTTTTATGTAAAAAATTATTCGGACCTCGGCAACTACACGCGCACGATCGTGGGTGTATTGGTGATCGGCATTGTGATCAGCGTCGTGTTTTTTTTGTTCAACAAGCTGCAAAAATTTCTGCTGCGGTGGAAGTGAAATCTTCTGAACCGGAGGTGCGGGATGCTGGAGATTGTGTGGCACGGCCGCGGCGGGCAGGGCGCGTTTACGGCGGCGCGGCTGTTGGGCGCGGCCTACACGCTGCGGGAGGGGCGCTGCGCGCTCGCGTTTCCGTCCTTTGGGCCGGAACGGCGCGGCGCGCCGATGCGGGCGTTCACCAAGTTGGACGAGCGGCCGATCGCTGCGCGAAGCGAGACGGAGCGCGCCGACATCACGGTGTATCTGGACGCGACGCTGTACGTCGAGTCCGCGCCGCGCGCCGACGGCGTCGTGCTTGTCAATGCGTCCGGGCCGATTTTGGGCGCCGTGACGGTGGATGCCGGCGCCCTGGCGGGCGAGCTCGGAATCCCCACGCCGAATACCGCCATGCTGGGCGCCTTGGCGGCGCTGCTGGCGGCGCCGGCGCTCGATGAGATCGAGCGGGCGATCGACCTGTATATGCCGCCGCGCCTGCGCGCGCGCAACAAAGAGGCCGCGCGGGCGGCCTTTCATGGTATCTCGCTGCCGTAAAGCGGAAACAAATAACAAGAATTGGGTTGTTGGGCTGCGGGTCAACCCATGCTGGTGTGAAGGGAGAGGCGGCTCATGCGTAAACCGTATTTGCGCCAGGCGCCGGGGCGCGAGCTGGCCGACTACCCGGAGGGCACGGCGTATACAGCCGGCTTTTTGACGGCCAAAAACGCCGGTTGGCGGAGCGTGCGGCCCGTGCTGCGCGCCGAAAAGTGCGTGCTGTGCCTGCGCTGTTACCTGCACTGCCCGGATGGGACCGTGTATGAGTCCGGGGGCGCGCTGGCGTTTGATTACGACTTTTGCAAGGGCTGCGGCCTCTGCGCCAAAATCTGCCCGCTGGGCGCGATAGAAATGGAGACTGAGGGCGCATGAACGATGGCTGTGCGCAACGCGCGTTTTTGTCCGGCAACGAGGCCTTTGCCTGCGGCGTGCGCTTGGCGGGGCCAAAAGTCATCTCCGCCTACCCCATCACGCCGCAGACGGTGGTCGTCGAACGGCTCTCCGAGATGGTGGAGGACGGGTCGCTGGCGGCCGAGTTCATCCACGTCGAGAGCGAACACTCGGCGCTCTCCTGCGCGATGGGCGCTTGCGCCGCGGGGGTCAGAACCTTTACGGCGACATCTTCCCAGGGGCTTTTGTACATGGCGGAGTGCCTGCCATACGCCGCCGGCGGGCGGTTTCCCATTGTCATGATGAACGCAAACCGCGCCGTCGCGCTGCCGTGGAACATCTACGGCGACCAGAGCGACGCCCTTTCACAGCTCGCCTGCGGCTGGATACAGGCCTACGCGCAGAGCGCGCAGGAGGGGCTCGACATGGTGCTGCTCGCGTACTACACGGCGGAGCACCCGGCGGTGCGGACGCCATTTATGGTGAACCTGGACGGGTTTCACCTGACGCACACCTACGAGGTGGTCGATATCCCCGCGCGGGCGGACGCGGAGGCCTTTTTGCCGCCCTTTGAGACGGACAACCGGGTGGACTTCGACGAGCCGAAAAACATGGCTTTTTCGGCCGGCCCCGGGCACTGCGCCGTATTTAAATACAAACAGCACGCCGCCGTACTGCGCGCGCGGGCTGTCGTGGCGGAGGCGGAGGAGAGGTTTGCCCGCACATTTGGCCGGCGTTATACAGGCCTGGTGGAAAACTACATGACGCAGGACGCGGAGTACGTACTCGTCACGCTGGGCGCCGTCGCCGGCCTGTGCCGCGATGTCGCGGCACAGTTGCGCCGGGCGGGCGTGAAGGCGGGCGTCGTGCGGATCCGCTATATGCGTCCGTTCCCAGACGCGGAGCTCACCGCGGCGCTCGAAAGCGCGCGGGCTGTGGCCGTGTTAGAAAAAGATATCTCGCCCGGCCGCGCCGGGGCGGTGTTCAGCGAGGTGCTGGGCGTCTTGGCCGGCCGGCCGGCGCTGGGCGCGGTGGGCGGTCTGGGCGGGGAGGACATCGCGGCGCGCGATGTGCACGCGATCTTCGACAGGCTGCGCGCGGGGGAGACAGGCGTATATTTCATCGGCATCGGGGGTGTGACGATATGACGCCGACAGCTGGGACGATCGACAAAAACGAGTATTTTTTCGGCCACAAGGCCTGCGCCGGCTGCGGCGGATCCCTGACTGTGCGGATCGCGCTCAAGATCCTCGGTCCGCGGGCGGTCGCCGTGTTGCCCGCGGGGTGCATGTCGGCCGTGGGGTTTAATTTTCCCCAGCTCGCGTTTTTAAACAACGCGATCATCTCCACCTTTGCCGGCACGGCCTCCATGATGACGGGCCTGGAGGCGGGCCTGCGCGCCCGCGGCGAACGTGACTGCACCGTGGTCGGCTTCGCGGGCGACGGCGGCACGGCCGACATCGGTCTGCAGGCGCTCTCCGGCGCGCTGGACCGCGGCGACAACATCTTGTACATCTGCTACGACAACGAGGCGTACATGAACACCGGGGTACAAAAGAGCGGCCTCACTCCGTTCGGCGCGCGGACCACCACGACGCCCGCCGGCGCGCGCGTCCGCGGCAATGTCCGCGAAAAGAAAAACATGCTCCGGATCGTCGCGGCGCACGGCGCGCCCTACGCGGCGACGGCCAGCGTCGGGTATCTCGACGACTACATGCGCAAGGTGCAAAAGGCCGCCGGCCTGCGGGGCGTCAAATACCTCCACGTGCTCGCCCCGTGCCCCACGGGCTGGGGCATCGCGTCGGATGAGACGGTGGAGGTCGCGAAAGAGGCCGTGGACTGCGGGCTGTTTCCGCTGTACGAATATGAAGGCGGCGCCTTTCGGCAGACCGTCGCGCCGAAGGGCGGCTCGATCGAACGTCACCTCCGCCGCCAGCGGCGCTTTCAGCACCTGACAGACGAGGACATTGCGCATATCACAGTGAGGAGGGCTTCAGAGACATGAAAAAATACTGGAACGAGGACATCGAGACACTGCCGCGCGAGGCGCTTGAGGCACTGCAGCTGAAATCGCTGCGGGAAGAGGTGCGGTTTGCCTACGAAAACGCGCCGTACTACAAACGGTCGTTTGACGAGGCGGGTGTCTCGCCGGAGGATCTGAGGACACTGCAAGATATCCAAATATTTCCATTTATAGACAAGAAGACACAGCGCGACACGCAGGGCGTCGGGAGCTTTTTGGGCGAGCTCTGCGCCGTGCCGGAGGAGCAGGTGATCTTTGTCTCCACCTCTTCGGGTTCCACGGGCGTGCCCACGATGAGCCCGTTTACACAGCGGGATTTTGACGAGTGGCAGGACGTGGAGAGCCGCTGGTTCTGGCAGGCGGGCATGCGCCCCCACGACCGCTATGTCCACGCGCTCAACTTCTCGCTTTACGTGGGCGGGCCGGATGTCATCGGCGCGCAAAATCTCGGCGCGCTGTGTATCTGGGGCGGCACGCTGCCCTCCGAACGGCTGATTTTCATCTTAAAGACATACCAGCCGACATGCATCTGGACAAGCCCCTCCTACGCCTGGTACCTCGGTGAGACCTGCAAGAAGAGCGGCGTAGACCCCAAAAAAGACCTCTCCATACGCAAGATCTTCGTCGCCGGCGAGATGGGCGGCTCCATCAAGGCCACGCGCGACGCCATCGAATCGCTATGGGGCGCGGAGGTGTATGACTTCTATGGTCTCTCCGACATCTTTGGCGCCTGCGCCGCGCACTGCGAGGTACACGACGGGCTGCACATCGCCGAGGACCACATCTTGGTCGAGACCGTCGACTTGACCACAGGCGAGGTGATCGCGCCCGGACAGCGCGGGGAACTTGTCTACACGACGCTGCGCAAAAGGGCCCGCCCGCTGATCCGATTCCGCACGGGCGACATCGGCTTCGTGTCGACCGAGCCGTGCGCCTGCGGGCGCACCCACGCGCGCATCCACGTGGACGGGCGCAAAGATGACATGTTCATTGTCTCCGCCGTCAATGTCTACCCCAGCGACATCGAATACGTCATCCGCGGCCTCACGGAAGTCACGGGCGAGTACACCGTGCGGATCACGGAGAAAAATTTCACCTGTCAGTACGAGGTGACGGTGGAGAACGCCGACGCCGCGCACCACACAGACGACCAGGTGTCGGCGCGCGTGGCGGAGGCGCTGAAGGCCCGCATCGGCGTAAAGCCCGCGCGTGTCGTCGTCCTGCCGGACGGCACACTCGAGCGTTCCACGCACAAGGCCAAGCGCATCATCGACGAGCGAAAGCTGGATTACAACATATGAGATATATGAGGTGACATCCATGAGACCGCTGTCCGCCCGCACCGCCGGATTTACCGACTCTGTCATACGCCGCATGACGCGCATCGCGCAGAGGTACGGCGCCATCAACCTTTCGCAGGGGTTTCCCGACTTCGACCCGCCGCGCGCGCTGCTGGACGCGCTGGCGCGCGCGGACACGCTGCCGCACCAATATTCTGTCACCTGGGGCGCGCAGAATTTCCGCGAAGCGCTGGCGGTCAAGCAGTCGCGCCGCATGGGTTTTGCGATTGACCCGGACGCTGAGATCGTTGTCACCTGCGGCTCCACCGAGGCCATGATGGCGGCGATGATGACGGTGGTGAACCCCGGCGACAAGGTGGTCGTGTTCTCTCCGTTCTACGAAAACTACGGCGCGGACGCCATTCTCTCCGGCGCGGAGCCCATCTATGTCCCGCTGCGGCCGCCGCATTACGGCTTTGACCCGGCTGTGCTGGAGGATGCGTTCCGTCAGGGGCCGGCCGCGCTCATCCTCTGCAATCCCTCAAATCCCTCCGGCAAGGTCTTCTCCCGCGAGGAGCTTTCGGTCATCGCCGAGCTGGCGCGGCGCTACGATGTCTACGTGATCACAGACGAGGTGTACGAGCACATCGTCTA
>JAIRML010000011.1 GCA_031258665.1 Oscillospiraceae bacterium
TGGCCACCGGAGGGCTCTCGTACCCCCAGACCGGTTCGACCGGAGACGGATACCGGCTGGCCGCCTCCGTCGGCCACACGGTCCGCCCGACCGCGCCGTCGCTCGTGCCGCTGCGTTCGCCCGCCCCCTACTGCGGCGCGATGGCGGGGCTCAGCCTGCGCCATGTGGCGCTCACGGCCTACGACGGCGGGGGCCGAACGCGCTACACCGGGTTTGGGGAGATGCTCTTTACACACACCGGCGTGTCCGGGCCGCTGGTGCTCAGCGCTTCGGCCCACCTGGGGGGCCGCGCCGCCGGAGGCCGGCTCTCGATCGACCTGAAACCGGCGCTCTCCGAGGCGGCGCTGGATAGGCGTCTGCTGCGTGATTTTGAGGCCTGCGCCAACCGGGATTTTCAAAATGCGCTGGGAGACTTGTTGCATAAAAAAATGATCCCTGTTATAATCAGTTTGTCCGGCATTCGACCGGAGAAGAAGGTGCACTCGGTGAGCCGCGCCGAACGGGCGGCGCTGCTGGCGCTCTGTAAAAATTTTCCCGTGCCGGTGAGCGGCCCCGCGCCGATCGGCGAGGCCGTTGTCACGGCGGGCGGCGTGGACGTGCGGGAGCTTCGGCCCGCCACCATGGAGTCCCGCCTGTGTGCCGGGCTTTATTTTGCCGGCGAGGTCATCGATGTGGACGCATATACGGGCGGTTTCAATCTGCAGATCGCTTGGGCGACGGGCCGCGCGGCCGGGTACGGCGCGGCCGCGCGTGCGGAATGTTAATAAAGACCGGCGCGGACGCCGACGGGGGGATGCGGGTTGTCGCGCAAATTTTTCAGTGTGGCGATCGACGGGCCATCGGGCGCCGGCAAGAGTACCATCGCGCGCCATGTGGCCCGGGCGCTCGGGTTTTTGTATGTGGATACCGGCGCGCTGTACCGGGCGCTGGCCCTTCTGGCGCGGCGGCGCGGTGTGGCCGTGACGGACGAGGCCGGCGTGGCGGCGCTGTTTCCGGAGGCCGACATCCGCTTGACTTACGAGGGCGGCGTTCTCGGCGTCTTTTTGGGCGGTGAGGACGTGACAGAGGCCATCCGGGCGCATGAGATCTCGCAGGCCGCCTCCGACATCTCCGGATTGCCGGCGGTGCGCGCGTTTCTGCTCGACGCCCAGCGCGCCTTTGCCCGCGCGCAGGACGTGATCATGGACGGGCGGGACATCGGCACGGTGGTGCTGCCGGGCGCCGACATCAAGATCTTTCTCACCGCTGCCCCGGAGGAACGGGCCCGTCGGCGTTTTTTGGAACTGGAGGCGCGCGGAACTCCGGTGGACTACAAGACCGTATTGGCCGACATCATCCGGCGAGATGAAAACGACGCGCGACGCGCGCTCGCGCCGCTGCAGCCGGCGGACGGCGCCATATGGGTCGATACGACGGGCAACGCGTGGGAGGAGAGTATGCAGATCATTTTAGACCTTGTGAAAGGGAAATTGGCGCCATGTTCTACAGATTCGCATATGGGATTGTGATCCCGCTGTTTCGGCTGTTGTTTCGCGTACGCATCACCGGGCGCGGCAATGTCCCGCCGGGCGCCGCGGTGGTGTGCGCCAATCACGCCGCCTCCAGCGACCCCATCTTTGTGGCCATGGGGCTGTCGATCCGGCAGCACCCATACTTCATGGCCAAGATCGAACTGGTCCGAAACCCCATGTTTGCGTTTGTCCTGCGGCGGTTGGGCGTGTTTTTCGTGGACCGGGGCAAGTCCGACATCCGCTCCATCAAACATGCGCTCACGCTGCTAAAGGAGAACAAAAAGATCATGATCTTCCCCGAGGGCACGCGGGCGCAGGCCGAGGCAAAGACAGGCGCCGCCATGTTGGCTGTGCGTTCGGGTGTGCCATTTCTGCCGATTTCGGTGACGCCATCCGGGCACAAACGGCTTTTTTCACACATCAATGTGGTCATTGGGGAGCCCTACCTGGCCGATGTGGAGGGGCGGCGCGCGTCGCCCGAGCGTTACCATGAGATCATGGACGAGCTGATGCGCCGCATCTATGCGCTGGACACGTGCCATGCCTGACGCCGTCCGCCGGGCCGGAGCCATGGGGTTCTGTTACGGCGTGTCCCGCGCTGTCGAGATGGCGCTGTCTCTGGCAAAGACCGGCCGGCCGGCGCACACCTGGGGCCCTCTGGTGCACAACCGCCGCGTTGTGGAACGGCTGGCGGCCGGCGGCGTTACGCCGGTGGGGCGCCTGGAGGACTGCGTGCCGGGGCGGATGATACTCATCCGTTCTCACGGTGTCTCTCCGGTGGTGCGCCGGACGTTGGAAGAGGCGGGGCACCCTGTGCTGGACGCCACCTGCCCCTGCGTGCGCCGCGTCCAGACATTGGCGCGAACATTGGAGGCCGAGGGCCGGCTTGTGTTTGTCCTGGGCGACGGGGCCCACCCCGAAGTGCGTGGCATCGTCGGCGGGTGCGCGCGGCCCGTGGTCACGGAAAATAGTAAAAATCTGGAAAATTGGCTGCGCGCGCACCCGCGCGAGGCGCAAAAACCGGTTGCCATGGTGGCGCAGACCACGGCGTTGCGGGCGGAATGGGAAATCTGTACGCAAATTTTGAAAAAGTTATGTACAAACGTCAAAATAATTGATACAATATGTTCCGCTACCACTTTACATCAGAGCGAAGCGGACAAGTTGGCCCGGGCCTGCGAAGCGGTGGTGGTGGTGGGTGACCGGGGGAGCTCCAATACGCGCAAATTGTTGGAGGTTTGTGCGGCGCAATGTGCAGAGGTATTCCTTGTGGAGGATGCGAATGGCTGGCCGCGCGGCCGGCTGCGGAATCAAAAAAAGGTTGGTCTGACGGCGGGCGCCTCCACACCGCCATGGATCATCGAGGAGGTTTACCAGGCCATGTCGGAAGAGATCAGAAACACGGCGGAAGAGAGCGCGGTCCCGGCGGATGACGCGGTCGTTGCGGAGAGCGCGGCGACGGTCGCTCCGACGGAGGCGCCGGCTGCTGCGGGGGCGCCTCTCTCCCAGGAGACTCCGGAGGCGTCCGGGGAAGAGGAAGAATCCTTTGCCGCGATGCTGGAAAAATCGCTCAAGACCATCAGCACCGGCGACAAGGTGCGCGGTGTTGTCACCGCCGTCACGCCGACGGAGGTCCATGTGGATCTCGGCACCAAGCACGCGGGTTATATCCCGATCGCGGAGCTGACGGATGACCCGGAGGAGAAGATCGAGAACCTTGTGCGTGTCGGCGAAGAGATCGAAACATACGCCATGCGCGTCAACGATGTCGAAGGCACCGTGGTGCTCTCACGGCGCCGCCTCGACACCGTAAGGGGTTGGGAAGACATCGAACTCGCCCGCGAGAACCGCGCCATTCTCTCCGGCATTGTCACGGAGGAAAACAAGGGCGGCGTTGTGGTCTCGGTGAGGGGCGTGCGTGTCTTTGTGCCTGCCTCACAGACCGGCCTCCCAAAAGATACGCCGCTCTCGACCCTGCTCAAAAAACGCGTCAAGCTGCGCGTCTCCGAAGTCAACCGCGTCCGCCGCCGCGTGGTCGGGTCGATTCGCGCCGTCCAGGCGGATGAGCGCCGCGCCATGGCGGAGTCCATTTGGGAGAACATCGAGATCGGCAAGCATTACGACGGCGTTGTCAAGTCTCTCACCTCTTACGGCGCCTTTGTCGATATCGGCGGCGTGGATGGCATGGTCCACGTGTCCGAGCTTTCTTGGAGCCGCGTGAAGCATCCCTCCGAGGTGGTGTCGGTGGGGGACAATGTCGATGTGCACGTGGTGGGCTTCGACAAGGAGAAACACAAGATCTCCCTCAGCTACAAAAAGCAGGAGGAGAATCCGTGGAACCTGTTTAAAGAACGCTACCATACGGGCGACGTTGTAGAAGTCCGCGTGGTCAAGCTGATGCAGTTCGGCGCGTTTGCCGAGGTGCTGCCGGGGGTGGACGGACTCATCCACATCGGCCAGATCACCGACCGCCGCATCGGGAAGCCCGGTGACGTGCTCACGGAGGGGCAGACGGTTCAGGTCAAGATCACGGCCGTCGACGACGAGCGCCGAAAGATCTCCCTGTCTATCCGCGCGCTGTTCGAGCCGCCGACGGAGCCGGCCACACAGGAGGACATGGACAACGCGGCGCGGCCGGACGAGATCGTCGCCGTCTCCGAACCTGTCACGGCGCCCGCGCCTGTCGAGGTCGGGGCGGCGGCGCCCGAGGCTGTGACCGCGCCGGAGCCGGAGGCCCCGGAAATTCTCCCGGCGGAGGCGCGGCCCGAGCCTGTCACCGCGGAGACAGCGCGGCCCGCGCCCGAGGAGGCGCCTGAGCCTGAGGAGAGTGCCGACGCGGAGAAGGCGGAACCGCCGGCGGCGGAGGCCTGACGGGGCCGCGCCTCCTGATAGTACCTTGTTGCCGCGAAGCGGCCATAAAAAACAAGAATTTTTTGGGGACAGATCCCATCCGCGGTTTGCGGAATTCATTTCCGCAAACCG
>JAIRML010000084.1 GCA_031258665.1 Oscillospiraceae bacterium
CCGGACATCAACGTCATTGTGGCGGAAAATGACAGCATGGGTCTGGGCGCCGTCATCGCGCTGGAGAACGCCGGCCGGAGCGACGTGGTTGTCGTCGGGATCGACGGACAAAAAGAAGCGCTGGCACTGGTGCAGAGCGGACAATATGGGGCCTCTGGCCTGAACGACCCGGTGGGCGTTGCCAACCTCACGCTCGACACCGTCATCCGTTACAAAAACGGGGACAAAAATATTCCAAAACTGATCAACACGGAACCCGCTGTCATCACCGCCGACAATGTGGCGCAGTACTACGACCCAAACAGCGACTTCTGATCAATCCCTCCTCTTCTCCTCAACCTTGTCGAGGCATGTTTCCCCGCCCGCGGCGGCGGGGAAACATGCCCCGGGGGAAAGGGGGCGAACCATAAAAAGCAAATCAATTTCACCCCTGTCCGGACACCGCATTCCGGATCGGAAAAGCTGACTGCGAGGGAAGATATGTGAAAATGTTTATTGGCGGAAGGCCCGCGGACGCCAGCGACGGGCAGATCCACGTTGTGGTAAATTCGGCCACCGGGGCGCCGCTGGACACTGTTCCCGCGGCCACTGTCTCCGACATCGAGAAGGCCATCGACATCGCGCAGGAGGGAAAGCTCAGATGGGCCGCCACGCCCCAATATGAGCGTTCACGTATCTTGCAGCGCTGTGCCGATCTCATGGAGGCGAGGCAAGAAGAATTGGCGACGCTGCTGTCCACAGACATGGGCAAAATCATCCGCGAATCCAGGCCCGAGATCCGTTGTTCGGCGCAGATCTTCCGGGGCTTCGCAGAGCAGGCCAACCACCTCTGCGGGAAGACGATGCCAGACTATCAGTACGGCTCGGAAAATGACCTGATCTTCACGGTGCACCAACCGCTGGGCGTCGTGGCCTGCATCTCGCCTTTCAATTACCCCGCGGAGCTCTGTTCCCACAAGATGGCCTCCTCGCTGGCGGCCGGCAATGCCGTGATCGTCAAGCCGGCCACAGACAACCCGCTGATCGTCCTGAAGCTCGTCGAGATCTGCCTTGAGGCAGGTGTCCCGGGCGATGTGCTGCAGTGCGTCACCGGCTCGGGCGCGCGCATCGGGAACCACCTGTCGAAACACCCGCGCATCGACGCGATCACGCTGACCGGCAGCACGGAGGTGGGCGTCGAAGTGGCGCGGGCCGCGGCCGGCACCTTAAAGCGCGTCTTTTTGGAACTGGGCGGCAACGACCCCTTTGTCGTGTACGAGGACGCCGACATGGACCTGGCCGTGGAAGAAGCCGTGCGCGGACGCGTACAGAACGCGGGGCAAACTTGCTGCGCGCCCAAGCGTTTTATCGTGCAAAACACGGTGCGGGCTGCCTTTGTGGACAGCGTCTGCGCGCGACTGCAAAAAGTGCGGCGCGGCAGTCCGCTGGACGAAGACACAGACCTCGGCTCGCTGATCAGCGCGCGGGCCGCCCAGGGCGTCGAGGAACAGGTGCGGCACACGGTGGCCCAGGGCGCCAAACTGGTCTGCGGCGGACATGCCTTCGACGGCTCCTACTTCGAACCCACCCTGCTGAATGGCGTGACACCGCAGATGGACATTGCCCGCGACATGGAAGTTTTTGGCCCCGTGATGCCCGTCATCGGGTTTGACACGATGCAGGAGGCCATCGACATCGCCAACGCCACCTGTTTCGGCCTCCAGGGCGGCGTGATGACACGCGACAACAGGAGGGCCTTTCAGACCGCCGCGGCGCTGGCGTGCGGGGGCGTATGTATCAACGCGTCCGGCAATTTCCGCAACGTGGACCAGCCGTTTGGCGGCTGGAAGATGAGCGGTTTGGGCCGGGAGGGCATCAGCGTGACGCTGCGTGAGCTCACGCAGGAAAAATCCTTTGTGATGAAAGGCGTTTTGGCGCCTTAACGCACCGCGCAAGTCAAAAACTCGAGAAAAGAAAGAGGGATCAAGGTATGAAACGAGCAAGATCTATTTTCGCGAAGAGACTGGCCTTCGTGGCAAGCATCCTCATGCTCATCGGATTCCTGCCCTTAATACCGGAAGCGGCCGGCTACGCGGACCCCGGGGCGGAAAGCGCGTTGGAGATACACCTTCGCGCCGTAAAGGAGGCCACAGGTGTCACCGCCACACTGAAAAACCCCACATCGGCGGATATCCACGCAAATTTCATATTTGCGGCGTACGGATCAGACGGCAAATTGCGCTATCACAGACTGTATGCGGTGACAATCGGGGCGGACTCATCTGAGGTTCAGCGGTTCGACTACGACATCGCCGCACATCCGGACCATATCATCAAGGTCTTTGCCTGGGATCAACTCAGCTTCGCGCCTCTGTACAAGGAGATTACATCGGCGCGATGCATCACGGTTGACGGTAGCGACATCGTGTACGACGGTGTCAGCGCCGTCGGAGACCCCGAAGTGACTGCATTTACGTTTGTCATGATCGACGAGATGACCAGACGCGGCAGGGCCTATACAGCGACAAAATCCGGCCGTCGCTGGACACACACCGGGGCGGAAGACGTGGACGTCGTCCTCGCGTACAGACCGTCGGCGTACATTGGCGGCGCTCTGCCAACTCTGGAGATGTCAGATCTGCGCGCACCCAATGGCAACAACAGGGCAAGGGTTGTCATATCGCTCAGCGACTGACGCGCCGTCTCCGGCAGCGCCCGGTACTCCTTCGGGGGCAGAGACAGGCCGCGAAACGGCCGCAAAACAAGAATTTTTTGGGG
>JAIRML010000093.1 GCA_031258665.1 Oscillospiraceae bacterium
GGACAAGGTACTTGAGATGACGATTGAGGAGCTGGACCTGTCTGTGCGCAGCTTCAACTGCCTCAAGCGCGCCGGCATCAACTCCGTGGAGGATCTGGTGGGCAAGACGGAAGCGGACATGATGAAGGTGAGAAATCTTGGCCGCAAGTCGCTGGAGGAAGTCATCAACAAGTTGTCGGTGATGGGCCTGTCGTTGGCCACCGAGGAGATCTGAGCCCGGTTGGGGCAACCACACGCGTTTCGAGGGTCTGCCGTGGAGTTTTCGGCGGATAAGACAAAGACGCAAATGACCGCGCAGCCGGCGCCCCCGGAGACCGGGCGGCGAGGATAACCACCCTTGAGGGAGGACGTTACAATGCCGAGAAAATTGGGACGCACCACGGACCAGCGCAGGGCGATGCTGCGCGCGATGGTGACGAATGTGATCGAATACGGGCGGGTCGAGACCACGGTCACCCGGGCGAAGGAAGTGGGCCCCCTTGTGGAGAAGATGATCTCCCTGGGCAAGCAGAACACGCTGGCTTCGCGCCGCGCCGCCCTGGCCTTTATCACGAAGGAGGACGCCGTCAAGAAGCTCTTCGACACGACAGCGCCCGGCTACGCCGGCCGCGACGGCGGATACACCCGCCTGACCCGCCTGGGCCCCCGCCGCGGCGACGCCGCCGAGATGGCAGTCCTTGAACTCGTCTGATACCGGCCCCCGCAGGGCGGACCGACGTGTAAGGGCGGGCAAAAAAGGACCCACTGTGGTGGGTCCTTTTTTTGTTGTCGCGAAGCGGCAACAAAAAACAAGGACGCGCGTCCGCGAGGTGCGTGGCAATGTCAACAGAATGATAAATTTTTGTAAAATATTTTTACACGTGGTATTGATATATTGCCGCAAGTGTGCTACAATGACCTCATAAAAGAGGGAAGGAGTCACCATCATGGCCAAGAGCAACATTGAGCAGGCTCGTTTGTCGCGGGGGTATACACAGCAACAGGTGGCCGCCGCCATCGGCGTTAGCCGCCCCACTTATGCCGGGATTGAGTCTGGGGAGAAAGAATTGACGGTTCGGCAAGCGGAGGTGCTGTCGTCCATGCTACGGATTGGTATGGATGACATGTTGGGTGCGCCGGATGGAGCGTCGGTATTTTCCGATGTCGTTGCCTCCACAGAAAAATATAAGCAAATCATTCTGAATTCTCTCAAATACGGCCGCGGCGAAGACGGTAAGATTACCAAAACAAAACTTGCCAAATTGGTATATCTGGCGGATTTTGTCTGGTACTATCTTCACTCTTCGCCCATGTCCGGCATGACATACCGAAAGCTGCCGCGCGGACCGGTCGCGGATGTATTTTTCCGCGCTTTGGACGAACTGGAAGAGGACGGGACGGTCATCCGCGAGTCAAAAGGCCGAGCGATTCTGTTTTCTCTGATGGAAAGAGAGGCGCCTACTGGTAAGCTGTCGGAGGATGAGCTTGCCCTGATTGAAAAAATCGGCAAGGCGTGGTGGGGCAAGTCCACCGATGACATTGTGAATTTCACGCACGAACAACTTCCCTGGAAGATTTGCAGAGACGGTGAGGCCATTCCTTACGGTCTGATCACCCAAGAGGACCCTGAACGCGTCTATGGAACAATTCAATTATAGCGTAACGTTCGAGCCGTTCACCGAAAGGCATTATGTAAAACGATTCAAAAAAAGATATAATGACCAATGGATTGCCACTGAGCGAACCATCGTGGAAGTCTGCAAACGCATAGATAACATGTTGTGGTATGATCGCGCCGATCTCATATCGGTTTTTGACTGTTATAAATTGGTCAAACTGGACTTTGCTGTCGAGGGTACCCGCGTGTCCCCGAAAACGTCGGGCAATAGGTGCATCCTGTTCGTTGATGAGGACGCGCGGGCGGTCAGGGTGTTGCTTGTCTACTCAAAGAATGACATCTCCCCGCCAAATGAGACTTCAAAATGGAAAAACATCATTCGAGATGGATATGGAGAGATCGCCAAGCTATTTGGTTTATAACCCGGTTGAGCAATGCTGTTCTGAGATTACTTGCAACAACACTTTATGTCCAAAGGGAAATTCCCAGTGCTGATGTTCGGGATATAGTCACTTGCGCTCCCCGTTGCGGGGGGAGTGATAACATCGCTTTTCTGAAGTGAAAAATAGAACAGAAGGGGACAGGATACACCCCATGATGAACAACACGACTGTCACGGTGAAAAAAGTGCGGCCGGGGGCGCGGGCGCCGGTGTACGCCACGCCGGGGGCAGCCGCGATGGATCTTTGTGCGCTGCTGGAGGCGCCGGTGGAGATCCCGCCGGGCGGACGGGTGTCTGTCCCCACGGGGTTGGCCATCGCGTTGCCGTCGGAGGCGTACGTGGCGCTGGTCTTTGGGCGCAGCGGCATGGGGTTTGCCCACGGGGTGACGCTCTCCAACGCGGTGGGCGTGATCGACGCCGATTACCGGGGCGAGATTGCCGTGGGGCTTGTGAACCACGGAGAAGCGCCCTATACCGTGCGCTCCGGCGACCGCGTCGCGCAGCTCGCCGTGCTCCCGGTCTGCCGCGCGTCCGTCGTCTGGGCCGAAGAACTGCCGCCCACCGCGCGCGGCGAGGGCGGGTTCGGCTCCACAGGCCGCTGATCCAAGCGGGCCCTCACAGGTTCAGTTTGGCCCGCAGATAGTGGCCGGTGTAGGACGACGCGTGCGCGGCGATCTGCTCGGGGGTGCCGGTGGCGACAACCCGCCCGCCTTCGTCGCCGCCCTCGGGCCCGAGGTCGATGATGTGGTCGGCGGTCTTGATGACTTCCAGGTTGTGCTCAATGACGACCACCGTGTTGCCGCCCTCCACCAGGCGGTCCAGCACCTCGATCAGCCGGTGCACATCGGCGATGTGCAGCCCCGTCGTCGGCTCGTCTAAGATGTAGATCGTACTGCCGGTCGAGCGCCGGGTCAGCTCGCTGGCCAGTTTGACACGCTGCGCCTCGCCGCCCGACAGCGTGGTCGAAGGCTGCCCCAACCGGAGGTAGCCGAGGCCCACCTCGTTCAGCGTCCGCAGTTTACGGGCGATCTTGGGCACGTTTTCGAAGAAGACCAGCGCCTCCTCGCAGGTGAGTTCAAGCACGTCGAAGATGTTCTTGCCCTTGTAGCGCACCTCCAGCGTCTCCCGGTTGTAGCGGCGGCCCTTACAGACATCGCAGGGGACATAGATGTCCGGCAAAAAGTGCATCTCGATCTTCACCAGCCCGTCGCCCGCGCAGGACTCGCAGCGCCCGCCGCGGGTGTTGAACGAAAAACGGCCTGGGCCGTAGCCGCGCATCTTGGCGTCGGCGGTGGCGGCAAACAACGTGCGGATGTCGCCGAACACGCCGGTATAGGTGGCTGGATTGGAGCGGGGCGTGCGCCCGATGGGGGATTGATCGATGTCGATGACCTTGTCGAGGTACGCCTCTCCCTCGATGGCGTCGTGCGCGCCCGCGCGGACACGCGCGCCGTTCAAATCGGCGGCCAGCCGTCGGTACAGGATCTGATTGATCAGAGACGACTTGCCGGAGCCGGATACCCCCGTCACACAGGTGAAGGCGCCAAGCGGGATGTCCACGTCGATGTGCTGCAGGTTGTTTTCTGCCGCGCCCCGGATCGTCAGCGTGCGCCCGGAGCCCAGGCGGCGCTGTTTCGGTATGGGGATGCTGCGTTTTCCGGCCAGGTACTGCCCCGTGATGGAATCCTCGCAGGCGCGGATGTCGTCCACCGTGCCGGCGCAGATGATGTGCCCGCCGTGGACGCCGGCGCCCGGGCCGACGTCGATGATGTGGTCGGCGGCATACATGGTGTCCTCGTCGTGTTCGACGACGAGGAGGGTGTTGCCCAAGTCGCGCAGGTGCCGCAGTGTGCCCAGCAGCTTGTCGTTGTCCCGCTGGTGCAGCCCGATGGACGGCTCATCCAAGATGTACAGCACCCCCATCAGTGACGAGCCGATCTGTGTGGCCAGCCGGATGCGCTGACTCTCGCCGCCGGACAGCGTCCCGGCGTGCCGGGACAGCGTCAGGTACTGGAGCCCCACGCTGATCAGAAAACCGAGGCGTTCCCGGATCTCTTTTAAAATGCGCTCGGCGATCATGGTCTCTTTTTCCGTCAGCGTCAGCGTGTCCCAAAAGGCCAGCGCCTCGGTGACGGTGCGGCGGGTGTAGTCGGCAATGGACAGCCCGCCCACCGTGACGGCGAGACTTTCTTTCTTCAGCCGGCGCCCGTGGCAGTCCGGGCAGGGGACGGACGACATGCAGTCCTCAATCTCCTGTCGGGCCCAGTCGCTCTGCGTCTCGCGGTAGCGGCGCTCCAGATTGTGCACAAGGCCCTCAAAGACCTGTTGCATGAGGCCCGCGCCGCGCTCCGTGCGGTAGCGGATCTCCAGCTTTTTCCCCTTGGTGCCGTAGAGCAGCGCGTCCATCGCTTCGGGGGAGAATTTGCGCAGCGGCGTGTGCAGCGTGAAGCCGTAGGCGCGGCCGAGCGCCGAGTAGTACATGTGGGCGATGGTGCCCTCCTCGGCGTTGCCCCAGCCGGTGGCCTTCACGGCGCCCTGCGCCAATGAGAGCGCGCGGTTCGGCAAGATGCGGTCCGGGTCCACCTTGAGCTGTTCCCCCAGCCCCGTACAGGTGGGGCCGGCGCCGTAGGGGTTGTTGAAGGAGAACATGCGCGGCGTGAGCTCCTCAATCGAGACGCCGCAGTCCTCGCAGGCGTAGTTCTGAGAGAACAGCAGCGACTGTTCGGGGGTCGTCACCGCGCCGTCCGCCCCGATCTCCTCGGGCAGATGAGCCACGACGAGCCCCCCGGCGAGCGCCGCCGCAGTCTCCACCGAGTCGGTGAGCCGCTGGCGCACGCCGCCGCGGATAACCAGACGGTCGACAACAATCTCGATCGTGTGTTTTTTGTTTTTCTCCGGCCGGATCTCCTCGCTCAGGTCGTAAAGCTGCCCGTCCACCCGCACGCGCACGTACCCGGAGCGGCGGGCGTCCTCGAAGACCTTTTGGTACTCGCCCTTCCGCGCCCGCACGACGGGGGCCAGGATCTGCAGGCGCGTACCCTCCCGCAGCGCCATCAATTGGTCGATGATCTGATCGATGCTCTGCTGACGGATCACCTTCCCGCAGCGGGGGCAGTGCGGCACGCCGATGCGCGCCCAGAGCAGGCGAAGGTAGTCGTAGATCTCCGTGACTGTCCCCACCGTGGAACGCGGATTTTTGGAGGTGGTCTTCTGGTCGATGGAGATGGCCGGCGACAGCCCCTCGATGTAGTCCACATCCGGCTTCTCCATCTGCCCCAGAAATTGGCGAGCGTAAGAGGAGAGAGACTCGATGTAGCGGCGCTGCCCCTCGGCGTAGATGGTGTCGAACGCGAGGGACGACTTGCCGGAGCCGGACAGCCCGGTCAGCACGACCAGTTTGTCCCGCGGGATCTCGAGGTCGATGTTCTTTAAATTGTGCTCACGCGCGCCTTTGACAAAGATGCTGTTGCGCATACCGCTGTCCCTTCCCCGCGGCGCCGCCCCAATGTGTCGGACCAAAACTGTAAATATTTTACAATTTTGGTGGGAGCGGGCGCCCGATGAAACAATCAAAAAACCTGCCGCGCGGTTCGGCCGCGCGGCAGGGTCCCTTCCGACCTCTCAACCATTATAAGGCGGAACAAATGTTCCGTCAAGCCCAGAGGGGAAAATTATCGCCAAACACGTCAGGCGAAGACGCGCCAACCATAAAAATGACGCCAACGGCAACCGTAGCGCCAACAAAAAAGAGCAAATACCAACGAGCTTTTTGCACATTTTTTGGAGCTTTTGTGAAAGATATTGGGAAAAGACCCTTGACAAAGTATCGTTGTAACGATATAATGTTGTCTGCGCAGGAGGGTGGTCATCATGCCAGACGAGGTCACAATCTATCATGGGTCGCAAACCGCCATCGAACGGCCGGTTTTTGGGGAGGGAAACCCCCGGAACGATTACGGTCTGGGGTTCTACTGTACGCAAGAACTTGAGCTGGCGAAAGAATGGGCTTGTACGGAGGAAGACAGCGGGTACGCGAACCAGTATGTGCTGGCGCTTTCCGGGTTGTCCGTCATGCGGCTTTCGGGTGCGGACTATCACATCCTCAACTGGCTCGCGGTGCTGCTGGCCAATCGGACATTCCGCATTGCAAACAATGTCGCGGCGGAGGGCAAGGCGTATCTGCTGGATACATTCCTGCCGGACACACAAAGCTGCGACATTATCATGGGCTACCGGGCCAACGACTCGTATTTTTCATTCGCCAACGCCTTTCTAAACAATACGCTGTCCCTGGCGCAGCTTGAGCGGGCGATGGCGCTCGGTAAGTTGGGGGAGCAGACTGTGCTGAAATCGCGAAAGGCCTTCGGGCAAATCCGTTTTGTCCGTAGCGAGGTCGCCGACCGGGAAATCTATTACCCGATGAAAAACGCGAGGGACAAAGAAGCGCGTTCCTCATACCGAAAAGAACGCGAGTCAAGCCGGGCGGCGGATTCCATATATTTGGTGGACATTTTGAGGGGAGGTTGGGGAAACGATGACGCGCGCATACGACGAAACATATCTGGATGACGCCATGAACAATCTGGGCGATATGTTCGACTACGCCTTGAACGACTGCGGATACGACCCGGAGGCGTTTTTCGGCCACTTCATCGTCTCCGGCGTCGCCAAGGCGTTTGCGCACGGGAACCCAAAGTATGTGGCCGGTCTTTCCGGGCCGGAGCTGGCGTCTGAGGTCATCTTCAGAACACAAAAAATACGGCCCGGCACACCGCCCTCGGAAAATGTGGACAAGAGCGCGGAATACTGGGCCGGCTGGAGTTTGGCGTATTATCAGTGGGCTACGGCGCGGCGCTTTGACCGCATGCACAGGGCCGGTCTGACCATGACGCGCCTCCTGGCCCTGTATCCCACGCTCCATGAGGCGGACGTCTCAAAATTTGTGAGCGTCGCCGATCGGATCATAGAAAAGCACAGCGCGGGCGCCTGCGGCAACCTGCAGCGGATCCGCAGGGCGAGCGGTATGACGCAAAAGAGACTGGCCGAGGAATCCGGCACCGCGCTGCGGATGATACAGATCTATGAGCAGCGCAGACAGGACATCAACAGGGCGCAGGCGCTCACACTCGACAGGATCGCCCGGGCGCTGGGCTGTGAGCCGGGGGATTTGCTGGAGGACAATGCGATAGCTCCAGGTTTTCCTCCTTACCCGCGTCGTTCCGCACGTCAATCGGTCTGATATACTTACCGAGAGTGTCATAAGTCGATTTCATACTTGTTCTTAATCCTCCGCTCAATATCCTCAGCTGACGGCAGCGTGTCCGCTAATTCTTGCGGCACGAAGTCGGAGAGCCGATATTCGCTTACGCCGATAGGCTTGTTGATGTCTTTCAGCGCATACTCGGCAGTCAATTTGTTCCGCTCTTTGCAAAGCAGGATACCGATAGACGGATTGTCGCTCTCATGTTTGAGCATATCGTCAACCGCCGAGAGGTAGAAATTGAGTTTGCCTGCGTACTCCGGCTTGAACTTCCCGGCTTTAAGCTCAATCACTACATAGCAACGAAGTTTCGTGTTGTAAAACAGGAGATCGAGATAGTAATCCTCGTCACCCACGCTCAGGTGATACTGGTTGCCTATGAACGCGAAGCCTGTGCCGAGTTCGAGCAGAGTCTTGGCGATGTTCGCCACGAGTTCGTTTTCGATTTCGCGCTCGATTATTTCGTCACGTTTTTCGATAAAGTCAAACACATAAGGGCTTTTAAGCGTTTCCGTCACAAGCGCGTTCTGCAGGGACGGAAGCAACCGCTCATAGTTTGTCGCCTTTGCCGGAATCGCCTGTCGTTCAAATGTTTTCAACTCAATCCTGTTTTCGAGCGCGGAGAGCGACAAGCCGTCCTCAATAACTCGATCGGCATACCAAAGATACTCTGGCAACGACTTCGTTTTGTCCAGAAGCGTTGTGTTGTGCGACCAACTGAATTGTGCAGACACTGTCTGCACAATTTGAGAGTCGCTAATCTGCTCGGCGAACTTACGCATATACTTCAAGTTGCGAACCGAGTAGCCTTTTGCGCCTGGAAAGTCAAGTTTTATATCCCGCGCTAAGTTGTCAATGAACTTGTTGCCCCATTGAATGTTCTCAATGATGACCTTTCCGATGTTCCAATACAACAAAATCTGTTCGCGGTTCACGCCAAGTACGGCGCGGTATTGCGCCGCTCGGATTTGCTCCTTGACTTTTTCGAGCAGGTCGAAGTATTCGGCGTTGTTTATCAGCATATATTTTACCTTCTCCCTAATTTTTACAGATACTGTCTGCCCGTGTTAACGTTTTTGCTGATTGATGGTTTCATCGTATTCAATTGTCTCTTCCCCGCGACGCCGCCCAATGTGTCGGACCCTGAATTGTAAAATATTTACAATTCAGGCGGGAGCGGGCGCCCGATGAAACAATCAAAAAATCTGCCGCGCGGTTCGGGCGCGCGGCAGGAGCTCTTCCGACCTCTCAACCATTATAAAGCGGAACAAATGTTCCGTCAAGCCCACGGGGGGAAATTATCGTCAAACACGTCAGGCGAAGACGCGCCAACCATAAAAATGACACCAACGGCGGGTTGCTCACGAGGGTTACTCATCCTCCCGCATGGGGGAAGCGCGTCAAGCGCGGCTATAAGCTCTCCAAAATATTCAGTGAAGACATGAAGCGTTGAAGAGATATGAAAACGTTTCATCTCCCATGTCGAGGACAATGCGATAGCTCCAACCGCCCATTTTCACCGGAAGAACAGGTATCCAAAATTGGTATGTAGACTTGGTCAGGTGTCGCCTCTAGTGGCATATCCGCTTACATACCAAACTGGTAAGGTCGAACCCGTAAAATATATTGATCTCAATTTGATATAGAGTTCACTGTTGTCATCAAGGATTTGAATCTTGTAGATGATCTCTGTATCTGTGGTAAACAGTATTTTTAGTGGCGATGTCTTAAAAGACGCATTCAAATTCACCAAAAAAGTACGTGCGACATCAGTCGGCTCGAAATCGCTTGAATGATGTCCTTCATTTACTTCTTTCACATATGTCTCCGTAAAGAAATCGGGTGCTATGGCGGTCCAATCGATGGCTTCAAAATCAGTTTTGGTCGTGCCATCAGTATCGCTTGTATTGACAATAGAAGAGGAGTCGAGAGCGTCAGAATCTGGAAACGTTGCTTGGCCTGTTTGACCGTCAGTGACAAAAAGTACAATCGAAACAGAAGTTGCTGCAAGTATCGAGAACAACATCACGGCAATATATCTTTTCAATTTAATACCTCCTCAAAGTCCCGTGGTTCAAATATCAATATTAAACCACAATAGTAACTTATTGCCGCGAAGCGGCAATAAAAAACAAGAATTTGAGTTGTGGGCTGCAGGGGCAGCCCACGTCAAAGCAGGAGCCGGCCGTGGGTTACGACGGCGACGCCGTCTACAAATACGTGGAGCACCCGGCCGCGCAGGGTCAGGCCGTCGAAGGGTGTGTTTTGTGACTTGGAGGCCAGACGGCGCGCCTCCACCTGCCAGCGGGCCTCCGGGTCGAAGAGGGTGAGATCTGCGGGGTGTCCGGGGGCCAGGCGCCCCGCCGGGATGCGGAGCAGGCCGGCGGGCGCGGCGGTCAGCAGGCGCAGCAGCGCCGGCAGCGCCATCCGGCCCGTGTGGACCAGCGCCGTCAGCGACGCGGCGAGCAGCGTCTCAAGGCCCACGACGCCGTTTGGCGCGCGCTCCAGGGGGCCCGCCTTTTCGCTCGGATGGTGCGGCGCGTGGTCGGAGACGATGGCCTGGATGTCCCCGTCGGCCAGCCCTTGCAGGATGGCCGCGCGGTCTTCCTCCGCGGCCAGCGGCGGGTTCATCTTCGCGTTGGCGCCGATCCGCCGGAAGTCGGCCTCGGTGAACCAAAAATAGTGCGGGCAGGTCTCGCAGGTGACCGGAACGCCCCGCGCCCGGGCGGCGCGCACGGCGTTCAGCGTCTCCCGGCGGCTGACGTGCGCGATGTGCACAGGGCAGCCGGTTTCCTCGGCCAGGGCGATGTCCCGCAGCGCCTGCGCCGTCTCGGGTTCGCAGTGGGAGATGACGGGGAGCGGAAGCGCGGCGGCGGCCGTGAGACCCGCGCGCATCAGGGCGCCGTTTGTCACCGGCCGGCCGTCGTCACTCAACGCCACGGCGCCGGCCCGCCGCAGCGCCTTGCCGTCGGTCAGACGCTCACCGCGCTGCCCCTCGGAGAGCGCGGCGATGGGCAGCACCTTGACGACGCCCGTGTCGGCGGCGCGGGCCCGGACCCAGGCGATCTGACCCGGGGTGTCGAGCACAGGTTTGGTATTTGGCATACAGGCCACCGTCGTCACGCCGCCCGCGGCGGCGGCTCGGGTGCCGGAGGCGATGTCCTCCTTGTGCGTCTCGCCCGGCTCACGCAGGTGCACATGCATGTCGATGAGCCCCGGCGCCACGACGAGCCCCGCGGCGCGGATCGTCTCAAAGGTTCCGACCGGCGCGATTTTCCCGGGCGCCTCGACGGCCTCGACCACGCCGTCGCGCAGGTATACGTCGGCCACACGGTCAAAATCCGACGCCGGATCGATGACCCGGCCGCCCGTCAGCAGGTAGGACATGGGTTTCACGGACATGAAAGCCGCCTCCTCTCGTCCGGGCGCTGTACCCGGCTTATATAAGATCGATCGACAGCGGATGAATCACCAGTCCGGTCGCGAGTTTCGGATAAAAATAGGTGGATTTCTGCGGCATCCGCTCCCCGGCGCCGGCGACGCGCCCGATGGCGGCGACCGGTGTGGGGGCGAGCAAACAGGCGCACTGAAACGCCCCGGTCCGCACGCCGCGCAGCGCTTCCTCCAGGCTGCGCGTGTAAACCAGGTTTTCCTGGCGGGCCATGTTGTCCCGGTCGATGCCGAACAGGGGCTCCAAGATCATCGTGTGCAGCAGCGTCACGTCCAGCGCGCGGTAGTCCGGGCTCCGGTCCGGCAGCAGGCGGGCCGGCGCGTCCGCGTCCCGCAGCGTGAGCAGCGCGGCCTCGCCGCCGCCGGCGTAAAGCGCCACCGTGTGCGCCCGCGCCGCCAGCGCGGCCTCCACGTCTTCCGGGGCCGTGCCGCGGGTGATGACGAAAGCGCCGGCCAGCCGCGCCAGCGTGTCTTCTTTCGAAAAGGACGGCAGCCCCCGCACCAGCCGGTGGGTGGGCCAGACCACCAGGCCGGGGTGGCGCAGGTCCACCAGCATCATCATGATATGGTCGGAAGGCGCCCCCGGGGGGAGGGACGGGTCCAGGGCCCGCCGCGCGTCCCGAAAGGCGAGCGCCGTCTCGTAGCGGTGGTGCCCGTCGGCGATCAGGATCCGTTCCGGCGCCAGCGCCGCGGTGAGTGCCGCCAGCGCGTCCGGCGTCGTGACGGGCCACATCTCGTGGGTCACGCCGTCCGAATCTGTGAAGCGCACGGCGGGCGGCGCGTCCATGGCCGCCGCCAGCGCCGACTTTGCCATGCGCGCGCTGTCCTCATAGAGCCCGTACACCGGGCTGATGTTGCACAGCGTGTGCTCCATCAGGGAAAAACGGTCGGATTTGTCTTTGGAGAGCGTCTCCTCATGGGGCAGCACGACGCCGGCCGCAAAATCCGTGAGGCGCACCCGGGCGAAGAAACCGTGGACGGCTTTGGGAGTGCCCCGGTCGTCGAAAGACAGCCGATAGACGTAGTAGGCGGGGGCCGGGTCTGGGTACAGCACGCCGTCGCGCAGCCAGGCGCGCAGACGCCGCCCGGCCCCGGCGTACCGGTTGTCCCCCAGCGGGCGCTCCAGCCGGATCACATTGTACGGGTTTTTGCGCTCCATCTCCGCCTGCATGTCGGGGGAGATGATGTCATAGGGCGGGCAGCACAGTGTCTCCGCCGCGCCGGCCCGGCCATAGTCGTACCGAAGCGCCGCAAAGGGTCGTATGACAGCCATAGGCAGACTTCTCCTCTCTTGGGCGGCGCCGCGGGGCACAGCGCGCGGCCAATCATCCGGCGTGTATCCAGCGCCGCCGCCTGTATCATTTCGCAGAAATTTCGCGGCGCGGTCCGCCGCCCCTCTATTATCCACGATCGGCACGAAATTGTCAATCTTGCAATCTTGATTCCACTGCAAAAAAGCCCTCGTTCAGTATATTTTTGCAGTAAAATCAATCTTGCGCGGGGGAGCGGGCGCATTTTTTCTCTTGCATTTTCGGCCGGATTGGGTACAATGGTATTGGTGCCCGGGCGCCAATACCACGAGGGCCCCCCAAGATGGACGGCGGCCGGGTGTGCGGGGGCCCGGAATAGGAGTGAGGCAAATTGGCCGTCAAACAGTTTCAGGCCGAATCAAAGCGGCTGCTCGATCTGATGATCCACTCGATCTATACGCACAAAGAGATCTTTCTGCGGGAGCTCATCTCCAACGCGAGCGACGCGATCGACAAACTCTATTTTCGGTCGCTGACGGATCCGGGCGTGGGCAAGACCCGGGATGATTTTCAGATCCGATTGACGGTGGACCGGACGAAGCGGCAGATCACACTGTCGGACAACGGCGTCGGCATGACGAAGGACGAACTGGAGCAGAATCTGGGCGTCATCGCCAAGAGCGGCACATGGGATTTCCGCCGTGAAAACGCGGAGAAGGTGGACGATCTGGATGTGATCGGCCAGTTTGGAGTCGGATTTTATTCGGCGTTTATGGTGGCATCCGAGGTCAGTGTGTGCTCGCGCGCGTACGGGGCCGATGAGGCCTGGCGCTGGCACTCGCACGGCGCCGAGGGTTACACGGTCGAACCCTGTGAGAAGGCGGAGGTCGGCACGGACATCGTGCTCACCGTCAAAGAGGACGAGCCGGACGAGCGTTACGGCGAGTTTCTGGAAACGCGGCGCCTGTCGGAGCTGGTGCGGAAGTACTCCGATTACATCCGCTATCCGATCCGAATGGACCTGGAGCACAGCCGTCTCAAGGAGGGCTCCGACAGCGAGTACGAGACCGTGGCGGAGACAGAGACCGTCAACAGCATGGTGCCCCTCTGGCGCAGAAACCGAAGCGAGGTCACCGAAGAGGAGTACCACCGGTTTTATCGAGACAAATTCTACGACTTCACGCCCCCGCTGCGTGTGATCCACGCGGCAAATGAGGGGCTGTCCACCTACCACGCGCTGCTTTTTATCCCGAAGCAGGCGCCGTACAACTATTACACGAAGGAGTTTGAGAAGGGGTTGGCGCTGTATTCGTCCGGTGTGATGATCATGGAGAAGTGCGCAGACCTGCTGCCCGACCACTTCAG
>JAIRML010000126.1 GCA_031258665.1 Oscillospiraceae bacterium
CACGGCCGCGCGGCCCACACTGGTGCCGTTCTCATCCTCCACAAAGACCTCAACCTCCACTGTGGGGTTGCCGCGGGAGTCCAGGATCTCGCGCCCGATGATGTCAACAATCTCGATGATCTTTTTCATGTGTACGCTCCTCACAATCATGATTTGTTTTCGAAGTCATGGGGAAACGACGCCCCGGCTGCGCCCGGGGCGCGGGATCAGCGAAGGATCAGGCTCCGCCCGGTCATCTCC
This sequence comes from Oscillospiraceae bacterium, assembly GCA_031258665.1. Taxonomy (GTDB): domain Bacteria; phylum Bacillota; class Clostridia; order Oscillospirales; family UBA929; genus JAIRTA01. The sequence goes on from JAIRML010000126.1 coordinate 241, forward strand.
GCCGGCTGCGGCAGGCCCATCAGGTCCAGCATCGTGGGCGTCAGGTCGCACAACCGCCCGCCCTCGCGCAACGCCGTGACCCCGCCGCCGCGGACGATGAGCGGGACGGGGTTTGTCGTATGCGCGGTGAAAGGGGAGAGGCCGTCCGCCTCCAACATCTGCTCGGCGTTCCCGTGGTCCGCGGTGATCAGGATCACACCGCCCACGGCCGCCACAGCCTCCGCGACGCGGCCGACGCAGCTGTCCACGGCCTCCACGGCCCGTCGGGCGGCGTCGAAGATGCCGGTGTGCCCGACCATGTCGCAGTTGGCAAAATTTAAGATGACCGCGTCATACGCCCCGCTGCGGATACGCGACACCACCTCGTCGGTGACGGGATAGGCGCTCATCTCGGGCTGCAGGTCGTAGGTGGCCACTTTGGGGGAGGGAACCAGAACGCGGTCCTCGCCGGGGTAGACGGTCTCCACGCCGCCGTTGAAGAAGAAGGTGACATGGGCGTACTTTTCTGTCTCGGCGATGCGGAGCTGGGTGAGCCCCTTTTGGCTGATGTACGCGCCGAATGTGTTGGCCAGCGTCTCGGGCCCGAAGGCGACGCGGACATTCGGCATCTTGGCGTCGTATTGGGTCGTGCAGACATAAAACAGCGAGAAAAAGGACCGCCGGACAAACCCGGAGAAGTCCGGGTCCACCAATGCGCGCGTGATCTCGCGCGCGCGGTCCGGGCGGAAGTTTGTGAAGATGACGGCGTCATTTGGCGCCAGCTCGGCGCCCTGCAGGCAGATGACCGGTTCCATGAACTCGTCGGTGACGCCTTTTTCGTAGGAGCGGGCCACCGCGCCGGCGGGGTCCCGGTCCAGAGGCGCCTCGCCGAGCACGATGGCGGCGTAGGCGCGCTCCACGCGGTCCCAACGGTTGTCGCGGTCCATGGCATAGTAGCGGCCCATCACGGTGGCAATGCGCGCGCCGGTCTCCCGGCAGCGCGCCTCCGCCTCCCCGACAAAACGCAACCCCGAATCGGGCGACACGTCGCGCCCGTCCAGAAAACAGTGCAGATAGACCTTGGGGAGGCCGCGCCTGCGCGCCAGTTCCAAAAAGGCCCAGGTGTGCGTGTTGTGGCTGTGCACCCCGCCGTCCGACAAGAGACCCATGAGATGCAGCGCCGTGCCGTGCGCGAGGCAGTGGTCGACGGCGGCGGTGAAAGCCGGGTTTTCAAAAAAACTCCCGTCCTCAATGGCCTTCGAGATGCGAGGCAGGTCTTGATAGACCACCCGGCCGGCGCCGATGTTCGTGTGGCCCACCTCGGAGTTGCCCATCTGCCCGTCCGGCAGCCCGACATTCAGACCGGAGGCCTGGATCTGTGTGTGCGGGCAGGCGGCAAAGAGTTCGTCTAAACGCGGGGTGGCAGCCGTGGTGATGGCGTTGCCGGACGAAGCCGGCGCGAGGCCGAAACCGTCCATGATGACAAGAGCGATTGTTTTTTTCAACATTGTTACCTCAAATTGACGTCTCAAGTGGATGTCATTGGTTGGCGGCTTGCACAATGGCGGCGAAGCTGGAGGCCTTTAGGGACGCGCCGCCGACCAGTCCGCCGTCCACGTCGAGCTGCGCCAGCAGGTCGTGGGCGTTGGACGCGGTCATCGAACCGCCGTATTGGATTGTCACGGACCGGGCGGCCCGCGCGCCATACATCTTGCGGATCGTGGCGCGGATGGACGCGCCCACCTCGCCGGCTTGCTCGACCGTGGCGGTGCGCCCCGTGCCAATGGCCCAGATGGGTTCGTAGGCAAAGACAATCTGGCGCAGTTTCTCCACGGGCACGCCGCTCAGCGCGGCTTTGACCTGTACGGTGATGAGGTCCAGCGTGACGCCCTGGTCGCGCTGTTCGAGGGTTTCGCCCACGCACACGATGGGGCGCAGGCCCGCTCTCAGCGCGAGATGCACTTTTCGGCTCACGAGGGTGTCTGTCTCATGGTAATAGGCGCGGCGCTCCGAATGGCCGATGATGACGTATTTGACGCCCAGGTCCTTCAGCATGGCGGCGGATACGTCGCCCGTATAGGCGCCGGACTCCTCGTGGTGCATGTTTTGGGCGCCGACTGCGATGCGGGGGGAGTCTTTGAGGGCACGCAGGGCAATGGGGATATCGACATAGGGTACGCAGAGCACGACCTCGCACCACTTGGCCTTGGAGATGAGCGGCTTGAGTTCATCGATCAGCTGACGCGTCTCGGAAGGTGTTTTGTGCATTTTCCAGTTTCCGGCGATGATGGTCTTGCGATATCTTCTGTTCATGATCTTCTCCTTTCCTCTGACGACGGCCGCGGCGCGGCCTGGTCCGCCGGGCGCGAGGGGTAGGGGGAAACGGGCGTGCGCAGCCGGGGGCACAGAAGACGCCGCCGCCCCCGCGGTGTTACCAGACGGAAAACGCGAAGGGGGAGGTTATTTGTCCAGCAGGCAGGCGATGCCCGGCAGTGTGAGCCCTTCTAGAAACTCCAGAGAGGCGCCGCCGCCGGTGGAGATGTGCGTCATCCGGTCGGCGTAGCCGAGCTGCACCACCGCCGCCGCGCTGTCGCCGCCGCCGATGATGCTGATGGCCCCGCTGTCGGCGATGGCCTGCGCGATGGCGCGGGTGCCCTCGGCGAAGGTGTCGAACTCAAACACGCCCATCGGGCCGTTCCAGACCACGGTGCCGGCGCCGCGGATCGCGCCGCTGTAGACATGAACAGTCTCCGGTCCGATGTCGAGGCCCATGTAACCGGCCGGGATGGACATGGAGTTGTGGACAACGGGGACGGCGTCGGCGGCGAAATGATCGGCGCAGATGTTGTCGGTGGGCAAGAGGAAGCGCACGCCCCTGTCGGCCGCTTTTTGGATCATCTCGCGGGCGTAGTCGAGCTTATCCGCCTCGACGAGGGAATCGCCGACCGACGCGCCCTGAGCCGTTAAAAAAGTGTAGGCCATGGCGCCGCCGATGATCAGCGTGTCCACCTTTTCGAGCAGGTTGCTGATGACGCCGATCTTGTCGGAGACCTTGGCGCCGCCCAGCACGGCCACAAACGGGCGCTTTGGGTCTGAGAGAGCCGCGCCCATCACGCCGATCTCTTTGCCGATCAGGTAGCCGCACACGGCGGGCAGGTAGTCGGCCACGCCGGCCGTGGAGGCGTGCGCGCGGTGCGAGGCGCCAAAGGCGTCATTTACGTAGATCTCGGCCAGCGAAGCGAGCTCTTTCGCAAAGGCGGCGTCGTTTTTTTCTTCCTCCGCGTGAAAGCGCACGTTTTCGAGCAGACAGATGTCGCCGTTGCGCAGCGCCGCCGCCTTGGCCTTTGCGTCCGGGCCTATGACATCGCCGGCCATGGCGACGGGTTTTTCGAGCAGTTCAGCCAGACGCGCGGCCACCGGCCGGAGCGAATACTTCGGGTTGACGCTCCCTTTGGGGCGCCCTAGGTGGGAACAGAGGATGACGCGCGCGCCGTGGCCGACCAGGTAGCGGATGGTGGGCAAAGATTCTACAATGCGCTTGTCATTGGTGATGGCGCCGGTGTCATCTTGCGGCACATTGAAATCGCATCGGACCAGGACACGCTTCCCAGACACGCCGATGTCTTCAATGGTCTTCTTTTGATAGGTCATAAAACCAGCCTCCCAAAAAAAATCCTCGAATGATATTATAATGCTATCTGTATGAAAATGCAAGAGAAATCCATAATTTTGCCTTGGAAATATTGCAAATGGGTTCAAATCGATTGACTTTTTTTAGACAAACTGGAGACACGTACAACACATTCGCGGCCACCGAGTCCTTTGTATGGCAAAAAGTACAAAATACAACAAAAAAATTGGGATTGAGCGCCGCTAAAAGCTTCCGCCGGATAGGGCGCCGCGCGTGAAGTTTTTAGCGGCGCCTGTTTGTGGGGAATTGACAGAGACCCATTGCGTGCAGTATAATTGTCCCAGTGCGGACAAGGGCGTCCGCCGGAGGATTTGTCATCCTCTCGGATGTGGCGCCCGGTGTTTCGAGACACAGCAGGGACGGGCACATATTAAAAGACAGAGGAGTGACAAAAGATGTCCTATACCAGTGAAGTGCTGGCAAAGACCATCGAGAAGAATCCGGGCGAACAAGAATTTCATCAGGCGATCCGCGAGGTGCTGCCGACGCTGCAGCCGGTCTTTGACGCAAACCCGGCTTATCAAAAGAGTGGGCTGCTTGAGCGGTTGGTGGAGCCGGAGCGTCAGATCATCTTTCGTGTGCCCTGGGTGGACGACAAGGGTCAGGTACAGGTAAACCGCGGTTTCCGTGTGCAGTTCAACAGCGCGTTGGGCCCGTATAAGGGCGGGCTGCGTTTCCATCCCTCCGTCAAGCTGGGCACGATCAAATTCCTTGGGTTCGAGCAGATCTTTAAAAACTCCCTGACCGGCCAGCCCATCGGCGGCGGCAAAGGCGGCGCCGACTTCGACCCAAAAGGGAAGTCGGACCGTGAGGTCATGGCCTTCTGTCAAAGCTTTATGACAGAGCTTTTCAAACATGTCGGCGCCGACACCGATGTGCCGGCCGGCGACATCGGCGTCGGCGGCCGCGAGATCGGTTTTTTGTATGGGCAGTATAAGCGCCTCACCGGGCTGTTTGAGGGCGTGCTGACCGGCAAGGACCTCACCTACGGCGGGTCTCTGACGCGCACCGAGGCCACGGGGTATGGGCTCGTCTATCTTGTGAGCAACATGTTGGAGGCCAAGGGGCAGGGTTTGCACGGCAAGAAAGTGGTGATTTCCGGGTCTGGCAACGTGGCCATTTACGCGGCGGAGAAGGCCGCGAAGTTGGGCGCCAAAGTCCTCACGATGAGCGACTCAAACGGTTGGATCTTTGACGGAGATGGGCTCGATCTGGCCGCCGTCAAAGAGATCAAAGAAGTGCGGCGCGGCCGGATCCGCGAGTACTTAGATGTCCGCCCGAAGGCCGAATATCACGAGGAAGGCCTCGTGTGGTCGGTTCCATGTGATGTGGCCCTGCCCTGTGCAACACAGAACGAGCTGCGGGCCGACGGCGCGCGCCTGCTGGTACAGAACAAATGCGTCGCCGTGGGCGAAGGCGCCAACATGCCCACCGACATCGAGGGCACCGAGATCCTGCAGCAAAACGGCGTCCTCTTTGCGCCGGGTAAGGCGGCCAACGCCGGCGGTGTGGCGGTCTCGGCGCTGGAGATGTCCCAGAACAGCATGCGCTTCTCGTGGACATTTGACGAGGTGGATGAGAAGCTGAAGGGGATCATGAAAAACATTTACGTCCAGTCCTCCGCGGCCGCGGAGCGCTATGGCGCCAAGGACAATCTGGTGCTCGGCGCGAATGTCGCCGGGTTCCTCAAAGTGGCCGCCGCGATGACGCTGCAAGGCATCGTATAAACAGGCCCACCCGGGCGCGGACGGCGCCGCGGCAGTGGGCATAGACGCATCCAACGTGGGCCGCCTCTGCAGCCCACAACCCAAGTTCTTGTTTTTTGTTGCCGCTTCGCGGCAACAACGTGCTAAAATAATCGTGAAATTCTTTCGGCTATCCCTGTGAAAATGAACTCCCGGGGGAGTGAAAAGACGCGCGCACCTTCGAACAGACGAGGGCGCGCGCGTCTTTATATGCCACAAGGCATGTCACAAGTTGGGCGTCTCCCTTTGCCCCGCCCAGATATCTTATTTATTTTTTGCCGCGTCGGCGGCAGGGGAGGGTGGCATTTTGGCCGCGCCGGCCGGCGTTGGGATATTTTTTATGGGGATATAAAAAATTTTTTCATTTATACTATTGACTTCTTCGATGATCTATACTACCATAAGAAATATAGATAAATATGAAAGGTGGTGAGTGATTTGGCACGTTGGTCCGTTGACGAGCAAATTGAAAAGGTTGAGGAAAAGATCAAGGAGTTGCAGGCAAAGAGAAAAGATCTGCTGACCCGCCGGGAAGAGATCAACAAAGACAAGGAAAAAAAGCAGCTCAGTGAACTGTACGCGGCTCTCAAAGCGAAGGGGATTGAGCCGAGTCAGTACGCGGAAGTGATCGCGCAGCTCGACTGATGCGTCCATGTGGGCGAAGACGCCAAAAACCTCCGGGGTTGAATCTTTCGGAGGCTTTTGGCGTCTTCGTTTTGTTGGTTTTACCTAGCTGTAGGCGCAGCCCACATGGGGGCACACCGGGCTCTCAGCAAAAGGCCCCTTTTTGTTCGAAAAATTGGCGGTAGCGGTACAGCGCCAGCGCGTCGGTGAGGGGGAGCGCGCCGCTCTGCGCAAAAATGGCGGAATGGGCCGCGTTTTCCTTGGCCAGGGCAAGAGCCTTTTCGATGCCATTTGCCGGGTAGAGTTCGCAGAAGCTGGCGGCAAAACAACGGTGGATCTCTAGGAGAGCCCGGCCGAAACCGGCGCGCTCTCCGCCTTGTTCCGCCGCCGCACCGAGGCGCAGCGCGGCCTTTTGGGCCAGCATCGTCAGCACATCGTCCCACGCGCCGCGCAGCGCGTCCAGGTGGATGTGCAGCGGCGCGGAGTCCGCCTCCGCGCGGAAAGAGACGCGGATGTCGTCCAGCAAGGACACATAGGCCCGCGCGGTCTCTTCAAGCGAGGGACCAAAACAGTGCTGGATATTTTTTTGCAGCTGCCTTGCCTCCTGCGTCAGCCGGAGCGCGTACTCGGCGCGCAGCCGGGCCTCGTCCGTGATGTTGGGGCCCTGTGCCGGCGGCAATCTGACGCCGTATGGGGTGGGGGTGCGGCGAGCGCCGCCGGAAGCAGTGTGGGGGCGTGACACGGATTCGACCTTGGGCCTTTCCTGTGCGGGGCGGCCCAAGGCCTTCGGCAGGGTCTGAGGCGTATACATTGGTGACGGAGCCTCCTCTCGAACACACGCGGTCGCCCTTTTCAACGATAATATCGTGTTTTCTCCCCCATATCTTTAGCATATACAGACAAAAAAAGATTACCATTTTTTGAAAAATCATTACTTATATATACCAACGTGGGCTGCCCCCGCAACCCACAACCAAAATTCTTGGTTTTTATTGCCGCTCCGCGGCAATAAGGCGCTAACGTGGGCTGCACCCGCAGCCCACAACCCAAAAATTGAGGGGGTCGGCTGTCAATTGTCTTCTGTCAGCTGTTTTGTCACGTACTGGTCGCAGAGGGCGGCGAATTCCTCGCTGTCGAGGCTCTCTTTTTCAAGAAGGACGGCGGTGATGGCGTCCAGGCCGTCGCGATGGGTGCGAAGGATCTCCCTGGCCTGCTCGTGGCAGGCGCGGATCACGCGGCCCACTTCCTCGTCCACACGGGCCGCGGTGGTCTCGGAGTGGTTGCGCAGGGGTGTACCGCCGAGGTAAGGGTTCGCCACGGTCTCCAGGGCCACCATGTCGAAGGAGTCGCTCATGCCATACTGGGTGACCATGGCCCGCGCGAGCTTCGTGGCCTGCTCGATGTCGTTGGCGGCGCCGGTGGTGATCGACTGAAAGACGATCTCCTCCGCCGAACGCCCGGCCAGCAGCGTGGTGATCTGGGCCAGCGCCTCCTCTTTGGAGTGGAGGGATTTGTCCTCTTCCGGCACCTGCATGGTGTAGCCGAGGGAGCCCATGGTGCGCGGGACGATGGTCACCTTGTGGACCTTTTCGGCGTGGGGAAGACAGGCGGACACCAGCGCGTGGCCGGTCTCGTGGCAGGCGACAATGCGTTTTTCGCGCGGAGAGAGGACCTTGCCCTTTTTCTCTTGGCCGGCCAGCGTGGTCTCGACGGCCTCCGACAGGTCGACTTGCTCCACCACGCGGCGCCCGGCGCGCACGGCGAGCAGAGCGGCCTCGTTGATGATATTGGCGAGGTCAGCGCCCACGGCGCCCGGCGTGGCGCGGGCGATGGCGGAGAGGTCCACTTGGGCGCTCATGCGCACATCGCGGGCATGCACCTTGAGGACGGCCTCCCGCCCGGCGAGGTCGGGCCGCTCCACGGGGATCCGGCGGTCAAACCGGCCGGGCCGGAGCAGGGCCTTGTCGAGCACATCCGGGCGGTTGGTGGCGGCCAAGATGACGACGCCCTTGGAGGGGTCAAAACCATCCATCTCGGAGAGGAGCTGGTTCAGTGTCTGTTCGCGCTCGTCGTTGCCGCCGATGCCGTAGGTGCCCTCGCGGGACTTGCCGATGGCGTCGATCTCGTCGATGAAGACGATACACGGGGCCTTCTCCTCGGCTTGTTTGAACAGGTCCCGCACACGGGAGGCGCCCATGCCGACAAAGAGTTCGACAAAGTCCGAGCCGGAGAGAGAGAAGAAGGGCACCTTGGCCTCCCCCGCCACGGCGCGGGCCAGCAGTGTCTTACCGGTCCCCGGCGGCCCCACCAGGAGCGCGCCCTTGGGCAGCTTGGCGCCGATCTCCAGGTATTTGTCCGGGTGGTTTAAAAAGTCGACAATCTCGGTGAGTGACTCCTTGGCCTCATCCTGCCCGGCGACGTCTTGGAAATTTTTGCCAGTTTCGTTTTCCGCGTAGATCTTAGAGGTGTTCTTGCCGAAACTCATGACGCCGCTGCCCATGCGCTTGGCCATGGAACGGTTGAGGAGGTACCCAAAGAGGAAGAGGACGCCAAAGGGAAGGATCCAGCCGAGGAGGAAGTTCATGATGGGGGAACTCTCCCGTGGAATGGCGCTGGAGACTTCCACGCCGGCCTCTTCGAGCCGGGGCAGGAGGTTTGGGTCGTCGATCCGGCCGGTGACCAAGAACACGCCATCTGGGTCGTCGTCTTTGGTGATGACGATGCGGGCGGACTCGAAATTCACTTTGGAGAGTTCTCCCCGGTCGAGGAGGGACAAAAACTCTGTGTAGGTGATCTCTTTGACGGCGCGCTGCTCCATCATGGGCACGATGACCCCGTTGAATGTGAGGATGAGGACGAGGGAGATGAGGATCGAAAAAAGCAAAGGCCGACGCGCGTTGTTGGGCGCGCCGGAGTCGTTTGTATTCATATGGGCTCCTCCCTAACGTGGGTTGCAGGCGCCACCCGCAACCAAAATTCTTGTTTTTGCTGCCGCTTCGCGGAAGCAAGGTACTAACGTGGGTTGCAGGCGCCACCCGCAACCAAAATTCTTGTTTTTGTTGCCGCTTCGCGGCAACAAGGTACCAACGTGGGCTGCACCTGCCACTCGCAGCCCAAATTCTTGTTTTTGCTGCCGCTTCGCGGCAACAAGATGCTGTTCCGCGCGGGCGCGTGCCCGCTACGATATATTTTTCATCATATCACATTTGCCGCTCCGCGGTCGTTTTTCTTGTCCAGATTTACAAAACGTTTACTTTTTGGGCGCCTGAAGATCACTTCGGGGGCGATTTTGGGCCGCGGAAATGCGTGTGGGGCGGAAAATATCGCTCACTTATGGGTATTCTGCCCGTTGACAGTCGTGATATAATAAATAAAGATAAGAGAGGTGATTTCATGAAAAAACAGACGAAACGGGCGCTGCGCTACGGGAAGCATTCGGTCTACCGCGTGGTTATGGCGCTCCTGAAGGTATTTTTGACACTCTTTTTGGTTGTCCTCACCACCACGGCCATGTTGGGCGTGATCGGCGTCATTTATGTAAACCACAACCTGCGGGCGGATCTGGACGTGGATCTCAAAGATGTTACGCTGGACCAGGCGAGTTTCATCTACTACATTGACAAAACCACAAAGAAACCGGTCCAGCTCGAGAGCCTGTATGGCCAGGAAAACCGTGTGTGGGCCGATTTTGATGAGATTCCGGGCCATATGGTCGAGGCGCTCATCGCCATTGAGGACAAGCGCTTTTTCAGCCACCGGGGTGTGGACTGGAAACGCACGGCGGGCGCTTTTTTAGAACAGCTCAAGGCCAACGGTTCCACGCACGGCGGCTCCTCGATCACGCAGCAGCTCATCAAAAACCTGACGAACGAGAAGGAAGTCACGATCAGGCGCAAGCTCACCGAGATCCTGCGCGCGCTGGAGTTTGAAAAACACTACTCCAAAGAACAGATCTTAGAGTGGTACCTCAACACCAGCTACTTCGGGCAGGGCTGCTACGGCGTCAAGACGGCGGCGCGCACCTATTTCGACAAAGAACTCTCCGGCATCACCCTGGCGGAGGCCGCCTGTATCATTGGCATCACCAATTCTCCCACCCGCTATGACCCCTTGCAAAATCCAGACAACAACAAAAAGCGCCAGGAGGTCATCCTGGGCGAAATGTACCTCCAGGGCATCATCTCCAGGGCCGAACACGACGCGGCCGTGAAGCAGATACTGAAATTTTCCACAAAGCGGCGCGCGGAGATGGAGAGCAAACGCTCCTACTTTGTCGACCAAGTCTTCAACGACGTGGTGCAGGACATCGTCGAACAGAAGGGCGTCTCCAAACAACTCGCGCAGCAGCTTGTGCTCAGCGGCGGCTACCATATCTACGCCACGATCGACATGGATGTGCAGGCCGCGATGGACGAGGTGTTCACCAATGAAGAGAATATCCCCAAAGTGAAGGGGGTGGAGAAGCCGCAGAGCGCCATGGTGGTCATGGATCCATACACCGGCGATGTGCTTGGGCTGGAGGGCGGTCTCGGGGTCAAGAAAGGCGCGCTCCTGCTCAACAGGGC
>JAIRML010000152.1 GCA_031258665.1 Oscillospiraceae bacterium
TCGGAGCCACCGTGGGGATCACGCCGTCGCGCACATAGCCGAGCACATTTCCAATGCCCTTCTTCACCAGCAAACCCGCGTCGGGGGACAGCGCGTAAAACGCCATCTGCATCTCATTCACCGCGTCGCCCCACCACTGCGCCCGTTCGCGGTCCGGGCAGTCCATGAAGCCGTCTCGCATTGTCACATACAGGGTATCCCGCGCTTTGCGCCACAGGATGTTCAGGAATTCGTCGTCCGACGTGAAGGACCCGTCGAAGGTGGCCGCATACCCGGAACGCCGGTAACCCAGCGCCTCCACCTCGATGTCCGCCGGCACTTCGAAAACCAGTTTGTCGCCGTTCATCCACCCCAGGGATTCATAGGCCTGCGTCCCCGCCTTTGTGACGTACTCAGCCATGACGCAGCCCACGTTCAATTTGTCCGTGTACATCCGGACCAGCGCCCCCTCCTCCGGCGCGTTGATGCGGAGATAGGGCGTGAACTGGAAGTTCGTCGGCAGCTGGGCCGTGTATGTCGCGATGCGCTGTTTTTTTACGCCAACGGCTTCATCGCTGCCCGTTCGCGTCCACACGAAACGTCCGTCTTCGATGACGCCGCGGTTGAAATTGTTCTCCCCGTCGAAGTGATCCTCGTAGAAGACCTCGGACCCGTCGAGGCTTGTGATTTTGAGGGAGTCCACCGACCCCCGCTCCCCTGAGTCCGCGCGGAACCCGAAACCGCCCCGGGTGTTCGTCACCTGCCCCGTATGGATCAAGACGCCATCTACGTAGCTCTTCACTTCTTTGTTTTCCACCACCAACCGTAGCGTGTACTCGTGGGTGAACATCTCATCGTGCGGTACGCTGTCGATGTTGAATTTGCCCGCCACGCTCCAGGCGCCGTTTGATTTGATGTGCGGTTTCAGCCAGGGCACACCGTTGTTCACGTCGTTGCCGCTCGTGCCGAAGATCTGCCACATGTTCAGGTTGTTCGTGTCCTGATACCCGAAGATGACACCGAACGCAACCGAGATGACGCGGAATTTCGCCTCGATCACGTAGTCGTCCGCCGGGATCTCGCGCAGGGTGTTCCCCGTCTGCGTCTCCGTCTTGGTGAGCTCGGTCTCTTCAAATGTCACATAGTCGCTGTAAGCAAACAGCGGGATCGGCCTGTCCTCCAGCCGGTTCCACGGCGCCGCGCCGGCCGGGCCAAAGGTCGCCGCCGGGGCCCACGCCCCGTCGTCATAGTCCGCCGTCTGCCAGTTTGCAAGCTCCTTGCGCGCGTCAAACAGCAGGCTGCTCTCTGGGATGCGGTAATTCGGCTGCTGGGACGCGAGGCCGTAAGCCTCCACACGCCGCGCCTTCCAGCTCTCGTCCGACACCACACGGACACCGCCGCCCTCCGCGGAGAAATACAGCCCGGCCTGCCCGCTGTTGGTGGCCGAGTACCAATCGCCCTGCCCAAAGTGCCACGCCAACACCGCGATCGTGTTTTCGCCGGCGCGCAGATACGGAGCGATGTCCACGCGGTCCACATAGGTGTCATTCCAGTTGGGCCCGCGCTTCAGCCCGCCCTCGAACACCACGAGTTCTCCGTTTATGTACAGCCAATATTTCGCGTCTACGGCAATCTGCGCCTCCACCGGTTCCGTGGGCGCCAAAGCGAGTGTGAAGCGCTTGCGGAAGGCCGTCCACGTGTTCCGGTCGTCGGTGGCGCGGTCCCAGATCCACTGGGCCTCGGCCACTTCCTCCGGTTCCTCAATGTGATAGATCTCAAACTCGGCGAGCTGCATCCGGTACTGTCCCTCGACCTGGCCCAGTCCTGTCCCCGTCATGCGCACATAGCGCGCCGTCTGCTCCGGCAGCCGGAAGCGCTGCGCCTGCGTGCCCGCAAACGGGTACTGCGTGTAGTCGCCCACCGACACCCACTGCGCGCCGTCCTGCGACACCTCCAGAGAGAAGGCGTTGGGGAACCCGTGGCCGCCGGCCTCCGGTCTTGTGTCGTCGTCGCGCGGGAAGATCACAAAGCGGTTGAATGTCAGGGCCGCCCCCAGGTCGATCATGACCCACTCCGTGTGGTTGGCGTTCAATGTGTTGTTTGATGACCATGTCGTATCTCCGCCGCCCCGGCGCGCGCCGTCGGTCAATTTGCCCGGCGAGAAATTGCCGCTGGCGGTCACCTGGCTGGACGCCGTCACCGGTTTTTGGTAGGCAAGGTTCACGTGGCCGCTCCTCTCCAGGCCGGCCACGGCGGTCTGCAGCGCCTCGGCGGCGGCGTCCACCTCGTTCTGCGTCGCCGCCGGCGCCGCCAGGACCTCTTCGGCCGCCGCCAGGACCTCGCGCAGGGCCGCCAGACTCTCCGCCGTGTGGTCTTCTTCTGTCTCCGCCGCCTTTTCCGCCGCGGTGACGGCCGCCTGCAGGGCCGTGCGCACCACCGGCGCCGCCCAGTCGAAGGTGAACCGATAGTGACCGGAGCCGACCGAGACGCGCGTCTCGGCCGCGCCGCCTTCGACGGCCGCGATGCCTTCGCCCTGCGCCGCGCCGTCCGCGTCCAGCACGCTCAGGCCGCCCTCCCGGACCACGTCCGGGGCGGCCGGCAGCACAACGGTCGCCGTCGCGTTGGCAGGTACGCGCACCTCCAGCGCGTAGGTCTCCTCCTCCTCATGCGTCCAGCCGGAGAAGATCTCGCCGCGGACCGACTCATACCGCGCGTTTGCATAGGTGAGCCGGCCGTCCAGCGCGGGCGCGATGATCACATGTTGAAAACCCGGGGCCTGCGGGTCCGGGCGGATGCCGGCAATACCGCTGTAAAACCACTCCGCCACGCTGCCAAACGAGTAGTGGTTGAAAGAATTCATGCTCACCGGGCCAAAGCCGTTCGCCACCGTGTACGAGTTCCATCTCTCCCAGATGGTGGTCGCTCCCTGGGCAATGCTGTAGCCCCAGGACGGATACTGCGTTGTGAGCGCCAGCTGGTAGGCGATGTCGCTGTGGCCGTACTGCGTCAGCACAGGCATCAGCTTGTTGACGGACACAAAGCCCACCGACATGAGTCCACCGTCCGCGGCGATCCGGTCCACCAATTTTTTTACAAACAGCGGCTCGGTCTCAGGTGTCGTCAGCCCCACGCCCAGCGCCAGCACATAGCCGCTCTGGATGCCGTTGGAGATCGTTCCGTCCGCCGCAACAAAACGCGTGTGGAAGTCGTTGTTTACCTGCGCGAAGCGCGCCCGATAGGCAGCCGCCTCCGCGTCGCGGCCCAATGCCTCCGCGATGTCCGCCATCAGCGAGAGCTGGTAGGCAAAGTAGGCGGTGCCGACCACATTTTTGTCCGAACTGCCGTCCACCGGTTCGAGCCAATCCCCGTACCCGCAGGACTGTATGTTGCTCATCCCCATGCGGTACGCCATATAGCGCTGCATCGAGGTGTAGCTGTCCGTCAACACACGCGTATCGCCGGTCATACGCCAGATGGTGTGCGGCAGGATGACGCCGCCCGCGTTCCAAACGATGTCGTTCATAAAGTTGTGCGGATTCGGCGCGACATCGCCGTAGCCGCCGTTTGCCGCCTGCCCGTCCCGCACGTCCTGCAGCCATTTTTGATAGAACATCGAGGCGTCCATGTTGTAGAGGCCCGTGCCGGCGAACACATGGGTATCCGCCCCCCAACCCATGCGCTCATCGCGCTGCGGGCAGTCGGTCGGGACACTCAGGAAGTTCGAGCGCTGCCCCCAGAAGACATTTTGGTAGATCTGATTCAACAGGGCGCCGGAACTGTCAAACGCGCCGACCTCCTCCATGGCGGACGCCAGGGCAAGGCCCCGGATGTCGCCCAGCGCGGGGGCCTCGCTCACGCCGGAGATCTCCGCGTAGCGGAACCCGTGGAAGGTGAAGGTGGGCGTCCATGTCTCTTTCTGATCTGTTTTAAAGGTATACCGGTCGGTCGCCTTCGCCGAACGCAGGTTGGCCGTATACAGCGAACCGGCGCCGTCCGGGTTGTCGTTGCCGCGCTGCCCCTGCGGGCCGTCGTTCAACATCTCTCCATAACGGATTGTCGCCGTCTGGCCCGCGTGCCCCGTGAGGCTCAGCGCCAAAATGCCGGCGAAGTTCTGGCCCATGTCCACAATGTACTTCCCGCCCACCTGCCGGATGGAGACCGGCGTCAGCTCCCGGATCTGTTTGACCGTCGGGCCGATCTGCGCCGTCAGGGCAATGGTGTTGTCGCCGGAGGCGCCCGTCTTGACGCCGAACGCGCGGTCGAACAGGACACCCGCCGTGCCCCACGCGCTGTTGTCAAAGTTGGGGACGGCCCAGCCGTACTTGCCGCCGCCGAGCTCCCGGGTGGCATCGTAGCTCTCCCCGTCAAACATGTCCGTCTCAAGGATCGGCCCGTCCAGGGAATAGGTCCATGTCCCGTCCGTCACAACGGTCTGTTTCTCACCGTCCGCGTACTCGATCACCAGGTTTGCGATCAGCGCTTGGGTGCTGCCGTAGAGCCGGCTGCCCAAGATGGAGATGTTCCCGGAGTACCACCCGGGCGCGAGCATGGCGCCCAGACTGTTGACCGCGTTCTTCGCCACCTGCGCCGTCACATCGTACGCCTGGTACTGCACACGCGTGTCGTACTCCGTCCAGCCGGGGGCCATGTAGTCCTCGCCCACCTTGCCGCCGTTCAGCTGCAGCTCATAGTGCCCCAGCGCGCTGGCGTACACAACCGCGCGGGCGATCGCTTTGTCTTTGGTCGCAAAATCCTTGCGAAAGAGCGGCACGCGAGACGCGCTCTGCGGTGCCGGCTCCGTGCCGGCGCGCAGGAAAACTTCTTTGCCGCCGCCGCCGGACACCTTCAGCCGGCCGTCTTCCAGCGAGGAGCCGGAGCCCTCGTAGCGGTTGACCCCGTCTTCGAAGTCGTCAAACGAAACCACGCGCCCGCCCGTGTCCCGCAGCAGGATGTTGTCGAAATACCCTGTCTCCGGCACAGTAGAATTTACGTCTTTCGCCTGGCGAACCCCCACCGTGCCGATGTCGTAGCGCTGGGCACTGGTTCTCTCGTCCACCCGTACGCCGTTTAGATAGGTGGTGAGTGTCCCGTTGTTCACATCCACACGGAAGGCCACCGGCGCGCTTTCCACCTCCGCCTTGCTCACGATGTCGCTGACATTCACATCTTGGCCGTACTCCGACGGTCCGCCGTTCCACAGATGCGGACGCAGGTACGTCAGTTTCTCCGCCGCCGGCGCAGACCAGACAGGGTAGTCAAAGGTGTTGATCTGCCACATATAAAAATGGGTGCTATCCCTGGCGCCCAGCACCAACCCCGCCGCGCAGGCGCCGATCTGCACATCCGCCTGGGCGGAATAGATTTGACTGTCCGCCGGCCGCTGCCACACGCGCCACTCCACCGAACCCGTACCGGTCGGGTGAATGACGAGCTGTCCGTCCTCCACTGTGCCCCGGTCCAAGGAATTGGCGCCCGTAAAATCGTCGTAGTAAGCGGGGCGCCCCAGGCTGTCCCGCAGCACCAGCTTGTTGATCTTGAGCGCGTCTTTGTCTGTGTTGCTCGGGTTGTAGTAGGCGCGGACCCCGACTCCGGCCAGCTCCCGAATGGAATCGTGCGTCAGTGTCTCCTGACCGTCGTAAGTCACCAGCGCCCCGTCCAGATACCCGGTGAGGCTCCCGTGGTCGATCTCCAGCCGCAGGCTGTGTTCCCGCCCCAAAAAACCTTCGATGGGGATACCGGTGTTTTTCTCCCCCAGCAGCGAAGCGCCGCCGCTGGCCCACCTGTGCGGCCGGATGTACAGGTGGGTATTGTTGTGCACCGCGTTGATCTGATATAGGAAAAAGTTGTTGGTGTCGGCCCCCAGCATCAGCCCGAAGCTGCCCGTCTCCAACGTGAAATCGACCTCCACCGTATAGCGCGCGGGGTCCGCGCCGCCGCCGGCGCTCGTCCCGCCGGCGCTGCTGATCCACTGCGCGCCGTTCCAGTCCGCCTCCGCAAACAGTCCCATGCCAAATGCGGCCTCTCCCGACGCCGAGGCGCCCCGGTTATCCGTGAGCGTGACGCGCCATCGGTACGCCTGCCCGGCCGCCAGCGGCGCCCCCCCGTAGGGGACGCCGCTGGCGCGGTCGGATGTCACGACGCCGCTGTCCCAGACTGCTTCTTCTTTGTCGGACACCACAATCCGGTAGGTGTCCTGCCGCACGCCCCGCGCTTCTCCCTTGCGAAGTTTCCAAGAAAATACCAGGTCCTGCCGCCCCAACCCGATCGGGTCCTCCATATACTCCGTGGTCATCCCATACACTTCCAGGTCGGGCGCCGCCTGCGCCTGCGCCGGCGTCACCCCCGCGAAAAAGGACCCCATTGTGGCTGTCACCAGCACCAGCGCCAGCCACCGTTTCCATCCCTGCTGTTTCTCCAACATGTTCAAATTTCTCCTTCCCTTTCGATCCATATGTGTCCACATTGCACTTCATCTCTCATTATACCGATCCGCTCCGCGTAGTGTAAATGGAGAAAAGGAAACAGTTTTTAATGGAAAAAAAGAAACAGCTTTTATGCGCAACGGCAAAATTTTTCTTCCCTCTCATCCAACGTGGGCTGCCCCTGCAGCCCTGGGCCCAAATTCTTGTTTATTTGTTGAAAAACTTTGTTTTTCAACAACACGGGGGGTGGGTCGAGGCGCTGAGGCGCCTCG
>JAIRML010000167.1 GCA_031258665.1 Oscillospiraceae bacterium
CCGTCTGCCTGCTGTAGACAGTGCCGACGAGCGTCACCAGCAGCGACAGCGCCATGAGCGCCGCGAACGTCACCACCACCGCCCGCACGATGGAGCCCTCCCGCCTCCCTCTCATGCGCTCTCATTCCTCTCCGACGCATCCTCCGGCGGCGCATCCTCCGGCGCGGCCCGCGCCTCGGTGTCGGCGACGCGATACTCGGCCGGCGTACAGCCAACCATCGCTTTGAAGCGCTGGCTGAAATACCGGGCGTTTTCCATCCCGACCCGTTCGGCAATCTCATAGATCCGCAGCGGCCGGCCGGGCGCCCGCAGGAGGTGTTTGGCCTCTTCCATGCGGATCCGCGTGAGCGTCTCAATGAGACTCTCGCCCGAGAGTTTTTTGTAGACATGGCTGATGTACGCGGGGGACATGCGCAAATAATCGGCGATGTCTTGCAGTGAGATGGTGTTTTGGTAGTTTTCGTGAAAATAGCGAAGGACACGCCCTCTGAGCTCGCCGCCGTCCGCCCGCTTTTCCATTGAGAGACGGAGCTGCTCGATGAAAAAATCGCACCGCTGTCGCAGCGTGTCGCAGCGCAGCAGGGTGTCCAGGCTGCACGCGCCGCCGCCCGCGCCGCTCCTGTCCACAATGTCTTTGACGACGGCGAAGAGCTCGAGGCAGGCGTTGTCGGCCGCGTCCCGGTCGAACAACCCTTGGATGTCGCGCATGACAGTCTCCTCGACGATCCGGGTCACCTCCGCCTCGTCGCAGGTGTCGCAGGCGCGGGAGAGCCGCAGGGACGTCTTTGTGACACTGAAAGAGAAGCGCCGGCGCTCGCGCAGGTCAGCTTCGCACACCGAGCGCCGTCCGCTGAAAAACAGCCGGTTCGTGAGCAGCGCGCGCGCCGCCCGGTAGCAGTCGCAGAGCCGCTCACAGATGTCCACACGGGCGCGCGTCTCAAAGATCCGATATCCGGAGAAACGCGTCAGCTCCGCCGAGAGCTCCGCGATGAAGGCGCCGGCGCGGGCGGTGAGTTCGTCCTCCCTGTCTCCGAAGAGCACACAGAGGAACTCGTTTTCCCCCACATGCCCCGTCACGCAGGCGGTGCGCTTCCGGGCGGCCTCCTCGGCAAGGTAACGCACGGTCCGCATCAGCACATCGCGCTCAGTCTGGTCCGCGTCCCCGCCCGCGAAGCGTTTCCGGTAGCCGTCCAGTGAGAACAGCAGCAGCTGCTGTTTCGCGTAGCCGGTGAGCCACAGGTTCGACAGCGCGGCCCGCAGCGCGGCGCCGTCCGGCTCACACCCGCGCGTGATCTCAAAAACGAGCTGTGTCTCAAACGCCCGGCGGTCGTACAGCACCCGGCCCGCGCGGCCCTGTTCGATCTCTTTCTTTACCCGCGTCAAAATGTCGATGAGGTTCTCCGCCTCCATGATCTCGGATTTTAGCACATAATCGAAGATGCCGAGCCGGGAGGCGTCCCGCAGCTTGTAGAAGTCCTCATACAGGCTGAGGACAATGATCTTGGCCGCCTGACCCCGGTCCCGGAGGCGGCGCACAAAGGTGAGTCCATCCATCACCGGCATCCGGACATCGGTGATGATGAGCTGCGGGCGGACCTTCTCCGCCATGTCGAGCGCCGCCTGGCCGTTTGCGGCCTGGCCGACAATCGAAAATCCTATTTTTTCCCAATTCACCATAGAAGTCAGTCCCAGTCTGACATAGACCTCGTCATCCACGATCATCGTACGAATCATCGCACCTTCCCTCCTCACATGGTCCCGTGTCAAAAGGTATACCTTTTCAACAATCGCAATTTATGTAAATATATTACATATCAGCGGTCGAAGTGTACAAAAAAATATTGCGGCAGGCCATTGACTTTGAAAATAATTTGTAATATATTATGTACATTGACGCCTGTAGCGATGCCCAAAAAGGTATACCTTTCACAGCAGCACGTTTGACACCGAACCATGGTACAGTCTGTATCATATGACATATATTTGTTGAAGTCAAGAGAGCTTTCTATATTTTTTGTAAATATCGTCTATATCTGATTGCTATATCTGGAAAGTTCCTGCCTAAAAAGCCGCACACGGACCTGAATTGGGCCCGTGCGCGGCTTTTTGTGATGATTGACGCGGCGCCCGCTCGGCGGGCGCGGGCCCCGGGCTCCCTTCAGCTTTTGGGAACCATCGCCTCCGCGTACTCGACGCCAAGGCCGTACGCGCCGCCAAGCTCGCGGACCAGGCCCATCACGGCATTGTACGTGTCCTTGTTGTTCCAGTCGCGCTGGAATTCCAACAGCACCTGCTGCCAGGTCACGGGGACGGCGCCGGCCTGGATCATCCGCCACATGGCCATGTGATGCGCCTCCCGCGAGGCCCCGCCGCAGGCGTCGGCGGCCACAAAGATCCGGTATCCGTCCCGCATCATGCTGATCGCGGGAAAGGCGACACAGACCTCCGTCCAGAGGCCTGCGAGGACAATGTGCTTCCGGCCCGTCTCTTCCACGGCCCGGCGCAAGTTTACATCTTCCCAGGCATTGAGGGTGGTCCTGTCCACGGGCACGGTGCTGGGATATACGGCCTGCAGCCGCGCGTACATGGGACCCGAAAACGTGCGCGCGGCCACCGTGGTGAGCAGGCAGGGCACTTTGAAGATCTGCGCGGCCTTCGCGAGGCCGACGACATGGTCCGCGACGGCGGCGCGGGACGCGCCCTCCACCCCGAAGTACATCTGCGGTTGGTGGTCAATCAGCACCACAGCCGTCTGGGCGGGGTCCAAAAGACAATCCGGATAGTTTCTCAACGGCGACACCTCCATGTTTGATTTTACTGCAAAAATATAATGAACGAGGGCCTTTATACTGAGTATATCCAATCCGTTCCTTACTTTTTTGCAGTGGAATCATGTTTGAGACCGCCCTTTCGGGCTTTCTCTCTAACATGGACTGTTGCCGCGCATTTTATGCAGGCGCGCGGCGGGCGGGCAAAACACCCCGGCCAGACGCCGAGCGCCGCGCCCGGCTGCGCCGCCTCAACCGCTCACTGCCGTCACCGTCCGATTGTTCACGCGCAGCCGCCCCTCGCAGAAGAGACGCACGGCCTCGGGCAGCAAGATCCACTCGGCCTGCTCCATCACGCGGCGCTGGAGACTCTCCGGCGTGTCGTCCGGCTCGACAGCCACGGCCTTTTGCAGGATGATCGGGCCGCCGTCGGTCTCCTCGCTGACAAAATGCACCGTGGCGCCGGTCACCTTCACCCCGTACGCGAGCGCCGCCCGGTGCACGCGCAGACCATAGCAGCCGTCCCCGCAAAAGGATGGGATCAGCGCCGGGTGCACGTTGATCACGCGGCCCGGGTACGCGAGGCAGAAAGCCGGGGACAGCACATACAAAAATCCGGCCAGCACGATGAGGTGGACGTCACGCACGCGCAGTTCCTCCAGTACGGCCTGTGTAAAAGCCGCGCGCGTCTCGTACGCCTCCCGCGCCACCACCCGCGCCGGGATGCCCGCCTGGGCCGCCCGCGTGAGCGCATAGGCGTTCGGATGCGACGAGATCACCAGAGACAGCCGGCCGCCGCCCAGACGGCCGGCTGTCTCTGCGTCGATCAGCGCCTGCAGATTCGACCCGCCGCCCGACACCAACACGGCGATATTTTTCTCCTCCGACACAATCTCTCTCCTCCTTGCCCTCACCAGAGGGTGACTCCGCCCTCGCCGCGGCGCACGACGCCGATCATATAGGGGTGTTCGCCCGCCTCGACGAGGGTGGTAACCGCCTCACCGGCATCCTTTTTGTCCACCGCGATGACGAGACCGATGCCCATGTTGAATGTGCCGTACATGTCGCGCGGGGGGACGCGCCCCTCCCGCTTGATGATGTCGAAGATCGGATGTTCCGGGAAACTGTGGGGTTCGATGGCGGCGCACAGCCCCTCGGGCAGCATGCGCGGCACATTTTCGATGAACCCGCCGCCCGTGATGTGGGAGATGCCCTTGACCTTTACCTTCCTCATCAGACGCAGCAGCGGGCGCACATAGATGCGCGTGGGCTTCAGCAGTTCCTCTCCCAGCGTACCGCCAAGCTCGTTGTAGTGGCGGTTCAGCGCGCCCTCGCCCTCCCCCAGTACGCGCCGCACGAGCGAAAAGCCGTTGGCGTGGACTCCGGACGAAGACAGCCCGATCAGCAGATCGCCCTCGGCGATGCGCCGGCCGTCGATCCGATGTTCGTAGTCGACGAGCCCCACACAAAAGCCGGCGAGGTCATACTCGTTTGGAGCGTAGAAGCCGGGCATCTCGGCGGTCTCCCCGCCAACCAGCGCACAGCTCGCCTCCCGGCAGCCCGCCGCCATACCGGACACGATGGCGGCGATCTTTTCGGGGATGTTTTTTCCGCAGGCGATGTAATCGAGAAAGAAAAGCGGCGCGGCGCCGGAGCAGATCACGTCGTTGACACACATCGCCACGCAATCGATGCCCACCGTGTCGTGCTTGTCAAGCACAAAGGCAATCTTGAGCTTCGTGCCCACGCCGTCCGTGCCGGAGACCAGCACCGGCCGGCGCAGGCCTGTCAGATCCGGCTCAAACAGGCCGCCGAATCCGCCGATGCCGCCCAGCACGCCCTTTATATGCGTCGATTCCACGTGTTTTTTCATCAACGCCACGGCTTTGTACCCGGCCTCCACGTCCACGCCGGCCTGCGCGTATGCCTTACTCATCCCAGACCTCCCCAAAAATCGTGATAATGTATATTTTTGTTACCGCGAAGCGGCAGCAAAAAGCAAGAACTTGGGTTGTGGGCTGCGGGCACAGCCCATGTTGGAAATCGTTATGTCCCCAACAGGCGGCGCAGGATCTCCCTGTAGGCGTCCTGTTCGCCGCCCAAGTCGCGGCGGAAGCGGTCCTTGTCCAGCTTTTCACCGGTGGCCGTGTCCCAGAAACGGCAGGTATCCGGGGAGATCTCGTCGGCCAACGCCAGCGCGCCGTCCGGCGTCCGGCCAAACTCCAGCTTAAAG
>JAIRML010000168.1 GCA_031258665.1 Oscillospiraceae bacterium
CCCCTTGGGGGCCGGGTCGCCCCGGCTGGCACATCGAGTGTTCGGCCATGTCGGCGGCGCACCTCGGGGAGACAATCGACATTCACTGCGGCGGACAGGACCTCATCTTTCCCCACCACGAGAACGAGATTGCCCAGTCGGAGGCCGCCTACGGCGTCCCGTTGGCCCGCTACTGGATGCACAACGGTTTTTTGCGTGTCGACAACAAAAAGATGTCCAAGTCGCTGGGCAACTTCTTCACCGTGCGCGATGCGGCGGCGGTCTACGGCTACGAGACGATCCGCCTGTTTATGCTCTCCGCGCACTACCGCAACCCCTTGAACTACTCCACGGAGGCCCTGGAGCAAAACAGGGCGGCGCTCACGCGGCTGTACACCACAAACGACCACCTCGCCTTCCTCATGAGGCAGCCCCGGCTGGAGGCGGTGACTCCGGAGGAGGCCGCGTTTGCCGGGCGTCTGAAGGGGTATGCCGCCCGGTTCGAACGCGCGTTGGACGACGACCTCAACACGGCCGACGCCGTCGGTGTCCTCTTTGAGGCGGTACGTGAGATCAACACGTGCACAGCCGAGCGCACGTCCCGCGCGCTGGCGGAGGTCTGCGCCGAGGCGCTGCATGGGATGACAGACGTACTCGGCCTTTTGGAGCCCGGGGAGGAAGTGTTGCTGGACGCCGACATTGAGACGATGATCCGGGTGCGGCAGGAGGCCCGGGCGTCCAAAAACTTTGCCGAGGCCGACCGCATCCGCGACGAGCTACGGGCGCGGGGCGTGTTGCTGGAGGACACGCCGCAGGGCGTCAAGTGGAAGCGGGGCAAAAGCTGAGGTCTGCCGCGGCCGCTTCGAGGCCGTTCGGTACGCGGGCGCCGCCGCAAGGGAGAATCCGTTTTCACCCAGATGGGAAATATCCGCAACGCGAAAAAAGGCGGCGGCGCGGCGGTTTTTCGTGACATCGGCGGCGAAATGTGGTATGGTGACAGAGGAGCGCCATGTCGGGCAGGTCCGCCGTGTCCGTGGGGCCGGTACGCCCGGTCGCGGGCCGCCCGCGGGCGGCGCCGGCCCAGTTTGCGCCGAAAGGAAGACGCCCATGAGCATTGAGATCGGCGATTTTTTCTCCCAGCTGATCAGCAACCCCATGGTGGCCGTGACGGCCTTGCTGACGATGGGGGTCATCCTCGTCAACGGATGGACGGACGCGCCCAACGCGATTGCTACCTGTGTCTCCACGCGGGCGATGAAGGCATCCTCCGCCATCGCGATGGCGGCCGTTTGTAATTTCTTTGGTGTGCTGCTCATGACCCTTGTGAACTCCAAGGTGGCGATGACCCTCTACCACATGGTCGACTTCGGCGCCAATTCGTCGGAGGCCTCCGTGGCGCTGTGTGCGGCGCTGTTCGCGATCGTCGTCTGGGCGACGGTCGCCTGGAAATTCGGCATCCCGACGAGCGAGAGCCACGCGTTGATCGCGGGCCTCTCCGGCGCGGCCATCGCGCTGCACGGCAGCTTGGGGGGGATCAACCCGGAGGAGTGGATCAAAGTCATCTACGGGCTGCTGCTGTCCACGATCCTCGGTTTTGGGTCTGGGTTTGGCGCGGTTCGGCTGATCGAGCTCATTTGCCGCCCGCTGGACCGCCAGAGGACGGTCGGGTTTTTCAAACGGGCGCAAATCTTTGGGGGCGCGTCCATGGCGTTTATGCACGGGGCGCAGGATGGGCAAAAATTCATGAGTGTCTTTATGCTCGGCATCTTCCTCGTAAATGGGTCCGGAAATGTGACAGATTTTTCCATACCCCTGTGGCTTATGCTGCTGTGCTCGGCCGTCATGGGGCTCGGCACCTCGGTCGGGGGGTATCGCATCATCAAGGCGGTTGGGCTCGACATGGTGAAGCTGCAGACATACCAAGGTTTTTCCGCCGACCTTGCCGCCGCCGGCTGCCTACTTTTTTCTTCGCTGACGGGCGTCCCTGTCAGCACGACGCACACAAAGACCACGGCCATCATGGGCGTGGGCGCGTCCAAACGGCTTTCCGCCGTCAACTGGAGCATCGTGCGGGAGATGGTGCTGGCCTGGGTTCTCACCTTCCCCGGCTGCGGGCTGCTGGGGTATATCATGACCAAATTTTTCATGTATCTTTTCTGAGCGGCGCCCGGCGCGGGCGCCCGCCAGAGACCGAAAGGAGACAAGGTATGGGAAAAATACGGGGGGAAAAATTTGACTATTTTGCCTACTTCTACGCCTGTGGCTGCGCCGCGCGGGAGGCCGCAACGTACCTGCACGAGACATTTTCATCCTTTGACCCCGCCGCGCTGGCTCGGCAGGTGGATGAACTGCACAAGCTCGAAAACGACGCGGACGGCCTGAAACACGATATGCTGCGGCATCTGGCGCATGAGTTCATGACGCCGATCGAGCTGGAAGACATCATCTCACTCTCCCAGGACCTCGACAATGTGGTGGACTCCATCGACGATGTCATGCAGCGTGTGAACATGTACGCGGCCAACATCCGGATGCTGCGTCCGGAGGTGCTGTCTTTTACATCGCTCATCGTCCGATGCTGCCGGTCGCTGGAGGCGGCGCTCGAGGAGTTCAAACATTTCCGCAAGTCGAAGACCATCATCCCCCTGCTGATCGAGATCAACACGATTGAGAGCGAAGGGGATGCGCTCTTCGCGAAGAGTATGAAGCAGCTCTACACCGAAGATGTGGACATGCGCCATGTCATCATCTGGACCAACATCTTCGAGTGTCTTGAGAGCTGCCTCGATTTTTGCGAGGACGTGGCCGACATCATCGAAGGCGTGATCATGAAAAACACCTGATGGGGGAGCCATATGACGATACAGCCGTATGTCCGAAGAACACAGTTTTACGAGACGGACCAGATGGGGATCATCCACCACGCCAATTATATCCGTTGGTTTGAGGAGGCCCGGGTCACAGACAGGACGACGGGCGCGCTCCGCGTGACGGGGGAGAGCCGCCACTGCTTTGTCCGCAGTGAGGGGCTGCGCCCCGTCTCGCTGCAAAAGGCGGTTCCGGCGCTCTACGAGGCCTTTGCGGCGCAGACGCGCCTGCCCGCCGGATGATCGCCCGGAGCGGGTTTGGCCGCGCGGATTCGAATGTTTCGATCTTGTCTCCCAAACTGCTCTCGGTAACGGCGCCCGGCGCCGTGTACATGGGCGGTTCGCAGGAGTGGTATGAGGGGGCTTGGCAGCGGCGGGCCGGCTGCGGGCCGACCGTCGCTGCGGGCCTCGTGTGGTATCTGGCCCGCTCGCGCCCGACTCTCGCGCCGCTGTGTGACATCGGGGACGCTGGGCAGGCGCGCTTTTTGGCGCTGATGCGGGACATGTTTTGCTATGTGACGCCGGGGAGCCAGGGCGTGAACACCGCCCGGCGCTTTTCAGACGGCGCGCGGCGCTATGGGGCGGCGCGCGCCGTGCCGCTCGCGGCGCGGACATTTGAGATACGCCGACACGACCCGGACGAGGCCGCGCTGCGCGACTTCACGGTGGGCTGTCTGCGCGACGATTTGCCGGTGGGCTTTTTAAATCTCTCCAACGGCGCGCTGCGCGACCTGGACAGTTGGCACTGGGTGCTCCTGTCGGCCCTGGAGACGGAGACGCTGACCGCCGTGATCTGTGACCAGGGGCAGGAGAAAGAGATCGACATGGCGCTGTGGATGCGGACCACCCTCCTCGGCGGCGCGCTGGTTGCTCTGGAGGCGGATGTCTGACCCGACGCAGTAGAGTAGTCCCTCACGGCGCCGCGGCTTCCGGCAGTAGGTTGTTCACCGACACCTCGTATGCGACGCGGCGGGTCTGTGTGTTGTCCTCAAACACCTTTATGTAGGTCCGGCTCTGGATGCGGCCCTCAATGGCCAGACGGTCTCCCACCTGACGGCGGGCGCACTGACGCGCCCCCGCGCCCCAGGCGATGCAGGGCAGATAATCGGACCGGCCATAGGAGCGGCCGACCGCTAAGATGATGTCGCAGATCTCGCGTCCAAGCGGCGTTTGGCGGTAGATCGGCGGTTTGCAGAGCGCACCCGACAGAAAGATCTTATTTTCGTAGGCTTCCGGGCCCGGTGACAGCGTGTGCGCCAGCACCGTGATGACCAGTTTGCTGCCGACGCCGGTCCTGTTGTTGAAGGAGCGCAGGGATCCTTCCGCCGTGAGGAAACGACCCGGCGCGCAGTGGCAGGCGTGCAGCGTCTCCCGGTTGGCCAGCACGCGGATGATGTCGCGCGCGCCGGACAGCCGCTGGATACCGAGTGTCAGCAGGAAGTAGGAGCGGCCGTAGCTCTCATGTGAGAAGACAGGCGGGGAGTCGACAGATCCCCGGAGGTATGCGCTGTTGTGGGTCATCTGTGTGGACATGGCAGGACACTCCCGTTTTGTATTTTCGGTGGCCCGGTTCGGCGGCGCGCGGCGCGTCCGGCGGCTTTTTTGTTCATGTATATGTCGAGCCGCGCGCGATTATGCCGGCGCCGCGCCCCGCAAACAGCGGCGGCAGCCGGGTCGGGTTCACCCCCGCCGCGAGAAGCGCCCCCGCGCAGGCGAGGCACTGCCAGAGTTCGAGGCGCGGCGGGCGGCGCAGTGTGATCTCCTGCCGGTCGACGCGCTGCCCCGCGATGTCGACAATCTCACGCTGGACCGCCAGGGACAGCCGGTCGTCCGCCGTGCTCGACAGCGTGAGTGTGTCCCGCGGGGACAGCCCATAGGTGATCACCTCACCGGCCCGCACCCGCCAGGTGTCCGCGCCCTCGCCCGGCAAAATCACGATGCGGCTTTCGAGGCCCCTGTCTGTACGAAACCCAGGGACAGCGACCAGCGCGTCCGCGTGGTAACGGGCGCCGCCCGGGTGCGGACAGAGGGCGCGGCGCCCGGGCAGGAGAGCCACGGTCTGCCCTAAGGCGGCGGCCTGCGCCAGCATCCGGCGCAGCGCGTGCCGGACCGGGCCGGCGCCCGGTTCTAAAATGCCC
>JAIRML010000227.1 GCA_031258665.1 Oscillospiraceae bacterium
CTGGGTCAGGAAGCGGAAGTTGGTCCGGTTGGAGGCGGCGAGCTGGGCCTCCACAATGCCCTTGACCACCCCAATGCGGCGGTCGACGCCCAGAAGGTTGCCCTCGTTGCCGCTCAACATGCCAATGCGGATCTCCTCATTGCCAAATTTCCGCGCGAGCCATTCGCCCACCAGTGTCCCGATGGCGAAGTTGTTTGATTGGATCATCGAGACGTACTGTGCGCTGGGGTCGATGGAATTGTCCATGATGAACACGGGGATACCCTGTTCCATCACGCTGTTGGCGGTGGCCACGGCGCCCTGGGCGTCCGCGGGATTGATGACGATGGTGTTGCAGCCCTGGGAGACGAGATCCTCGATGTCGGACTGCTGCTTGGTCATGTCGCCGTTTGCGTCGACGACGACGACGCTGATGCCCTGCGCCTGGCAGGCGGCCTCAAATGCTTTGCCCTGCGAGACAAAGTAGGGCGCACCCATTGTCTGCATCGACAGGCCGATCTTCAAGTCGCCGGAGATGGTCTGGCTGCCGCCCTGCTGGTCCCCGCCGTTGGGGGGAGCCGCCGTGTCGCCGCAGCCGGTCAGCAGGCCGAGCAACAGGACGGCTGCGAGCGCGCATGCGAGCCGTGTGGTTTTCCTCATAACTTACCCCTCCTAATGAAATGTATGGCATGGGCGCGTGAGCGCCCCAATACCCGTATATACCGGCTGAGACCGGCGCGCTTACAGCGTATCTTTCCGTTTGCCGCTCTGCAGCAACGCGGCCAAAATGATGATGGCGCCCTTGATGATCTGCTGTGGGTACGAGGGGATGTTCATCAAGTTCATGATATTGCCGATGAGACCCAGAATGAGCACGCCCATCAGGGTGTTGAGGGCGGTGCCGGAGCCGCCGGCCAGGCTGGCGCCGCCGATGACGACGGCCGCGATGGCGTCGAGCTCCAGCCCTTCGCCGAACTGCGCCGACCCGACCGCGGCCCGGGAGGCGCTGATCACGCCGCCGATGGCGCAAAGGCCGGCGGAGATGACATAGACAGAGAACTTATACGCGCCCACGCGGATGCCGGAGAGGCGCACAGCCGACTAGTTGCTGCCCGTCGCCCGGATCAGGCGGCCGAAGGAGGTGTGGCGCAGCACAAGCATGACGACGACGAACACGGCGAACGCCGCCCAGACAGGGTAGGGGATGGCGAGAAAGGTCTGTTTTGCCTGCGTCTGCGGAAGATTTAAAAAACTCCCCTTGCCAAACTGGATCAGCGGATTGGTCGGTTTCAGATTGATGGGTTTGCCCTGGGAGATCATGAAGGCGAGCCCCCGGGCGATGGTCATGACGGCCAGCGTCACGACAAAGGGCGCCATGCGCCGAAACGATACAAAATACGCCGCGCACGCGCCGAGCGCCATGAGGAGCGCGATCGTCAGCACAATCGACGGCAGCACGGGCAGCGCCATCGTCGTGGTGAAGGTGGCCACAAGCACCGCGCCCAGCGCCACCATCGACCCCACCGAGAGGTCGATGCCGCCGGTCAGGATCACCATCAACATCCCCATCGACACAATGGCCAGTCCGGCGTTCTGCCGCAACAGGTTGAAGATGTTCATCGGCGTCAGGAACGAAGAGGAGAGCATGATGGAGACGCTGAGCAGCAGCGCCAGCGTGATGACCGGGATCATCCTTCGCAGATGGAATCTGGACGGGAGCGCCGTGGCGGCGCGCCTGTCGTTTGCGCCGGATCGCCTTGTCTCTCGGTTCATTGACTCACCCCACTGCCCACAGCCAGCCGCAAGATATTGGCTTCGCTCAGGTCCTCTTTTTTGAGTTGTCCCATCACGGCGCCCTTTGCCATGACGAGCGCGCGGTCACACATGCCGATGATCTCCGGCATCTCGGAGGAGACAAGCACGACACCCAGCCCCCCCGCGGCAAACTCGTTGATCAGCCGGTAGATCTCTCTCTTGGCGCCGACGTCCACGCCACGGGTGGGCTCGTCCAGCAAGATGACATCGCACTCCGTGTTGAACCATTTGGCCAGCACGACCTTTTGTTGGTTGCCCCCGCTGAGGCTGTTGACGCTGTCGCGAACGCTGCCCGCCTTGACGGACAGCCGTCCGCAGAGATTTTCGGCGATGGCGTCCTCCTTTCGAAACAGGATCACCCCCAGTGCGCCGAGAATCTTGCGGAGGGCGGCCATCGTCATGTTCTCGCCGATCGGCTTGTCGATGACCAGCCCCTGATCCTTCCGGTTTTCCGGCACCAGCGCGATGCCGTGCCTCACCCCCGCGTGCGGCGCCCGGATATGGACGGCCTGCCCGCGCAGCCAGACCTGCCCGCTTTGCCGGCCGTCGCCCCCGAAGATGGCGCGCAGGACCTCCGTGCGCCCGCTGCCGACGAGGCCCGCGATGCCGAGCACCTCGCCCCGCCGCAGGGAAAACGATACGTCGAAGAACTTGGGCGGGCCCGAGAGGTTTTCTACGCGGAGCACCTCTTCTCCCGGCGCCACATCGCGTTGAGGGAACATGGCGCCGAGCCGCCCGCCGATCATGAGTTCGATGATGTCGTCTGTCTGCGCGCCCTCCCGCGGCATCGAACCTGTGACTGTCCCATCCCGCAGCGTGGTGATCGTGTCCGCAATCTGGAAGATCTCCTGCATGCGGTGGGAGATGTAGATGATGCAGACGCCCGCGCTTTTCAGCTTCATCAGGGTCTCAAAGAGCTTGGTGACCTCGTTGTCGCTGAGGACAGCCGTCGGCTCGTCGAGGATCAGGATCTTCGCGTGAAACGCCAGCGCCTTTGCGATCTCGACAATCTGCTGGGAGGCCACCGGCAGGTCCCCCGTGACCGCCTGAGGGTCGATGTGAAAACCGAGATTGCCGATGATCTCGTTTGCCTTTTGATTGATCTCCTTCCAGTTTACGAGGCCGAAGGAGCGCGAGAGTCTGTCGAGGAAGATGTTCTCGGCAACTGTGATATCGGGGGCCAGCTCGAACTCCTGATAGACGATCCCGATGCCAAGTTCGCGGCCGCGTTTGGGTGTCGGGATGTCCACTTCTTTTCCGTCGATCCGGATGATGCCGGCGTCCTTCTGGTACGCGCCGGCCAAGATCTTCATCAACGTGGATTTCCCCGCCCCGTTTTCTCCGATCAGCGCGTGGATTTCTCCCGCCTTGGCCCGGAAGGTGACGCCTCCCAGCGCGCGGATGCCTCCGAAACTCTTGACAACGTCCTCCATCTCAATTCTGTAGGTGTCCAACCCATCAGGCCTCCTCACACCGAATTTGCGCGGGGCTCACCAAAATAGCAGGATCATCTGAAAGTGGAATTATCATATTACACATTTTTATGAATGTAAAGTACGCACTTTTGTGTAACCAGCCATGTAATTGGAATAAAATGGAAAATTGTTTTGGTCACAGTGGCCAAAAGCATCTGCAGCTCGGGCGCTCGGAGATAAAACGCGGCAACGCGGGTAATATTTGTAAATATCACCCGCGTTGCCGCGCCAAAAATTGACGATGAATCTCTTACGTTTCTTGTTGCCGCGAAGTTGAAAAACAAAGTTTTTCAACAAATAAAACAGATCCCATCCGCGGTTTGCGGAATTCATTTC
>JAIRML010000233.1 GCA_031258665.1 Oscillospiraceae bacterium
CGTGCAGGTGCGCCTCGCAGTCGCCGCACAGCGCGTCCAGCATGACCGGCGCGCCCCGCGCGGCCTCGGCGCAGGCGGCGTTTTTGCAGTCCAGCACGCGCAGTGGGTTGCGCGCCAGGCGGTCTTGGCAGGTGGGGCAGAGCGCGCCCCGGCGCGTCGCAAAATAGGCGCGCAGCGTATCGAGATAGGCGGGCCGGCACACCGGGCAGCCGATGGACCCGAGATGCAGCGCGATGTCGCGCAGCCCCAGCGTCTTCAGCAGCGTGTCCTCCAGCGCGATGACCTCGGCGTCGGCGGAAGGCGACGAAGGCCCGAAGCACTCGACCCCAAACTGGTGGTGTTCGCGGAGCCGACCGGCCTGCGGCTTCTCATAGCGAAAATTCGGGGCCATGTAGTAGACCTTGAGCGGCAGGGCGCCGGCGTGCAGCGCGTGCTCGATGAAGGCGCGTACGACAGACGCGGTGCCCTCCGGGCGCAGCGTGATGGAGCGCCTGCCCTTGTCCTCAAAGGTGTACATCTCCTTTTGCACCACATCCGTCGTGTCCCCCACGCCGCGCAGGAACAGCTCGGTGTGTTCAAAGGTGGGGAAGCGGATCTCCCGAAACGCGAAGGCGCGCGTCACCGCGCGGATCGTATTTTCTAATATTTGCCACCTATCCGCCTCGTCGGGCAGGATGTCGTGGGTGCCGCGGGGCGCGATGATCCGTTCGGACACAGGTCTCTCCCTCTCTGTCTAACGTGGGTTGCGCCTGCAACCCACAACCAAAAATTCTCATTTTTTATTGCCGCTTCGCGGCAATAAGTTACCAACGTGGGCTGCCTCCGCAGCCCACAACCCAAATTCTTGTTTTTTATGGCCGCTTCGCGGCCATAAGTTACTAATTTTGTGGGCGCGCGGCGAGACGCGCCCGACGCCGCCACGGCGGCGGGACTGCCGTCGTATTTATTGTAACGGCCCGCGCGGAGGTTTGTCAATGTGCATTTATGATTCCACGATCCGGTTTCGACCCGCGCCGCCCACGCGGGCGTGTTTTCTTCACAGATTATTCACGCAAAATGCGGGGATTGCTGTATAATGAGGGTGAGGGCGCGGCCATACAGCCGCACGGCGGACGGAGAGGGGATGGGCCGGATGACAAAGCGGGTGCTCATTGTGGAGGACGACGCCAACATCAGCCAGCTTCTGCGGTTGTATCTCGAAAAAGACGGGTTTTCCGTGGAGGCGGCGGCCGACGGCGGCGCGGGGCTCATGGCGTTTCGCCAAAACCCGCCCAACCTCGTGTTGCTCGATATCATGCTGCCCGTGATGGACGGCTGGACGGTCTGCCGGGAGATCCGCGCGGAGTCCAAGGTGCCCATCATCATGCTCACCGCCAAGGGCGAGACTTACGACAAGGTCTCCGGCCTTGAGATGGGCGCCGACGATTATATCGTGAAACCCTTTGAAATGAAAGAAGTGCTGGCGCGCATCCACGCCGTGATGCGGCGCTACGGCCACGCTGACGCCGCCCGGCGGCTCGCGTTTGACCAGCTCGTCATCGACATGGAATCCTACACGCTCGCCGTGCGGGAGAAAACCGTCGACACCCCGCCCAAAGAACTGGAGCTGCTGTTTCACCTGGCTTCCTCGCCCAACCGTGTGTTCACAAGAAATCAACTGTTGGACGAGGTCTGGGGCTTCGATTATTTTGGGGATTCCCGCACGGTGGATGTACACGTCAAACGGCTGAGAGAGAAGCTGGAGGGTGTCAGCGACCGCTGGTCCCTCAAGACTGTCTGGGGCGTGGGTTACAAATTTGAGGCGCTCGGAGAATGAGAAGCGCATTTTTCAAGTCTTTTCTGGCCAGTACGGTCGTCATTTTCCTGAGTTTTTTGATATTGGGGATCACTTTTATCAGCGTCGCGTCCAGGTACGCGGCGCAGGAGCGCCGCGACCAAATGGACATGGCCGCCGACATGCTCGCGGAATACAGCGAGTCCTATGTCTACGGCAACATGCTCGCGCTGGACCGCCTCTATCACGTCTCCATCAATCTCTTCAGCCAGAGTGCCGGCGCGACAATCCTCACGCTGAATGAAAACGGCCGGGTTGTCGCTTGTTCCGACATATATTGCAGCCACACGGGCCGCGTGGTGCCGTCGGAGCTCCTGCGGAAGATCGACGCGGGGCAGACGCTGGGGCCGCTCGACCTGAACAGCCTGTTTGACGATATGCGTGTCTCGTCGGGCCGGGTGATCCGCACCCCCTTTGGCCGCACGGCCGGTTATGTGCTGGTGACAGCCGCCTCCCTGTCCCAGGCGGGTCTGCTGTCGGATTTCGCCCGCATCTTTGTGATCGTCGCCATGGGTGTCGTACTGTTCGCCTGCCTGTCCGCCGCCTGGTCCTCGCGGCGGATGACGCGTCCGTTGAAGATCATGGGCCGCGCCGCCCAGAGTTTTGCGCAGGGGGACTTCTCCATACGGGTCCCCACCTGCAACCGCTCCGAGGAGATCGACGAGCTGGCCATTGCCTTCAACGCCATGGCCGACGCGCTGCAAAAGTCCGATGAGCTGCGCTCCGGGTTTATTGCCAATGTGTCCCACGAGCTCAAGACGCCCATGACGACGATCTCCGGGTTTGTGAACGGCATCTTGGACGGTACGATCCCCGAGGAGAAGCAAAAGGAGTATCTGCGGGCCATCCGCGGCGAGGTACTGCGGCTGTCGCGTCTTGTCTCGCAGATGTTGGACATCGCGCGGCTCCAGGCCGGTCAAACGCCGCCCGCGCGGGTGTTTGACGCCACAGAGCTGCTGCGCCGCGTGCTGCTGTCGTTTGAGAGCGCCATCGAGGCCAAGGAGATGGTCGTCGAGACCGATATCCCCGACGAGGCCGTCATGGTGACGAGCAGCCCGGATGCCATCACACAGGTGGTCTACAACTTGCTCGACAACGCCGTGAAGTACGGTGCGCGGCGGGGTGCTGGGCGTCTCCCTCACGAAGCGGAGCGGGCGGGTCTCTGTCACCGTCTACAACGAGGGGCCGACGATCCCGCCGGAGGACCTCCCCTATGTGTTTGAGCGGTTCCACAAGGCCGACAAGTCGCGCGGCGTGGACCGCGCCAGCCTGGGGCTGGGGCTGTACATTGTGCGGACGATCCTGAGCAACATGGGGGAGAAGATCTCCGTGACCAGCG
Source organism: Oscillospiraceae bacterium (assembly GCA_031258665.1). GTDB lineage: Bacteria > Bacillota > Clostridia > Oscillospirales > UBA929 > JAIRTA01. The sequence goes on from JAIRML010000233.1 coordinate 3,174, forward strand.
AGGGAGGCCTTACCTCTTTTGTATTCACGCTCTCCGAGGCCAAACGCTGACGAGCGCCTTGTTTTTTGACGCCTGCGGGCAGCGCCTTGTTGCCGCGAAGCGGCCATAAAAAACAAAAATTTGGGTTGTGGGTTGCAGGGGCAACCCACGTTGGGGAGGAATGCGCATGTCTTACAACCCTGAGTGCGATGAGAACAGCCGGGAACAGCGTGAGCCCGGGTATGAGTTTGGTGACCCTGCGGCGGCGTCCACGCGGGGCCAGAACCCCGCCGAGGCGCCCCCGGACCCGGGGAGCGCCGCCGCGCCCGCGGAGCCGCGGCCGGTGGGCGATCCATTTGCCCAGGCGGCAAGCGCGGCGGATTGGGTCGCCGCGCCCGCAGAGCCATGGCCGGCGGGCGATCCATTTGCCCCGGCGGCGGGCGGGCGGCGCGTTGCCTCTGAACGCCGGGGGACTGTGCCGCTGGCGCTGTTGTTGGTGGCCGTGCTGCTGCTGACAGGGGGGGTGCTGATGCACCTTTGGTCACTCAATCTCCGTTGGGAGACACTGCCCGAGGGCGGGGTCCGGCTGTTTTACGAACAGGGCCCGGAGACGGCCCGGCCGGGCGGTTCGCCCGCATCCACGCCGCCGCCCGCCCCGGAGCGGCCGCCGGACGACCCGCCGGACACACAGGCGGACAGAAGCTCCGACCCGATGGACGCCAGCGGGTCCACGCAGCTCGATATCGTCCCCGTCACAAAGGCGCCGCCCCAGGAGGGCAGGGCGCTGACCGTCAGCCAGATCGTCAAAAAGAATCTGGACTCCGTGGTGGGTGTGCTGTCCCGATACGGGGACATTGGCGATGTGTCCAGCGGCTCCGGCATTGTCATGACGGAGGACGGCTATGTCTTGACAAACAACCACGTCGTACAGGACGCGGATTCGATCAGCGTCGTGTTGAACAACGGCGAGACCTATGACGTGACACAGGTGCGCGTCGACCCCCGCACGGATCTGGCGGTGCTGAAAATTGCCGCCGCCGGTCTGACAGCGGCGGAATTCGGGGACTCCGACCAGGTGGAGGTGGGCGACGCAGCCGTGGTCATCGGCAACCCGATGGGTATGGAGCTGCAGAGCACCGTCACCGACGGAATCATCTCTGCCATCAGCCGGGACATCGTGGTGGACGACTTTAGGATGACGATGCTCCAGACCAACTGTGCGATCAACCCGGGCAATTCGGGCGGACCGCTCATCAATGAGTACGGCCAGGTGGTGGGTATCATCTCCTCCAAGATCATGAGCGACTACTTCTCCACCTACATGGTGGAGGGCCTCGGATTCGCGATTCCGATCAACACGGTAAAACCCATTGTGGATGAGCTCATCGTCCGCGGGTATGTGAAGGGCCGACCCGCGATCGGCATCTCCGGAGAGACGATCACGAAGCGCCAGGGGCGCTTCAGGGGGTGGCCCGAGGGTGTGCAGGTCATCTCAATCGATCAAGACTGCGACGCCGCCAGACAGGGGCTCCGTGTGGACGACATCATCACGCACGTCAACGGGACTTCCGTGCTCAGTGTCAGCGACATCAACTTGATCAAAAATGACCTCCAGGTCGGCGACACGATCACCGCCACCGTCTACCGTCCCAGCGAACACCAGACCATAGAGATTTCTTTTGCGCTCATGGACTCGGGTGAGATGGGGAACTGAGTCCTGGGCCCGGGGCTGCGCCCCGATCTGACAGACCCGGGCCGCTATGTGCGTAAAACCACCGCCGACGGGTCCGGGACAAATTCGCCCCAGTCCGTGAAATCGGGGAAGTCGATGACAACGTCGCCGCCGGAGGCCGTGACGGTCATGGTGGAGGAGCAAGCGATGGTAAGATCATCGTTCGCGTGGATGGCGAAGTCTGTTGTGACCGCCCGGAGCGCGCCGCTGGGGGCGAACAGGAGTTCGTTCCGCGCGTCGGTGGGTACGGTCTCCTCCACGTCGATGTTCAGGGCCTGCAGGACGTTGGCGAACAGCTGGTCGAGGGAGAACTCCTGAGATGTGTATGTGTAGCGCGTCCCCTCCGGCGCGGATGTGCGGACGATGTCGTCCACCAGATAGGGGCGGATCGACAGCGCCCCTATCTCCGTTTCCGCCGGAGACGGCGCGAAGAGGTCCCACGGCATGTAAACGCGTTCTCCGTTCGCGTCTAGGTAGAAGAAACCGTCTTTGATGTAATAGGCGAGCTCATATGGGGCGAGCTCGCTCTCTTCAAACTGTATGGTGAACCGGAGTTCCATCTCGGGCTGCCCCTCCCGTGAGGTCCACCGCAGGACTCCGGAGGAGAGGATTTTTCCGCGCATGGGCGAAAGCGGGGTCTCGTCCGTCACGGTGATCGACATGTCAAAGCGCAGCGCCGTTGCGTCGGATTGCAGTGAGGAGTCGCCGCTGACGGCGGTTTGCAGCGCCCGCAGACGCGCCACCTTGTCGAGCGGCGGGGCGGCGGCGTCGGCCGAGATGGCGCCCTCGTCCACGAGTGTCTCCAGCAGTGTGGCGGAAAGGCCCTTGCGGCGGGTAAACAGCGCGTTGTACATGACGGCGACCGCCTGGTCGCGCCAAAACTCGCCCTGAAGCAGGAGCCCGTCCACCAGCGCCAAGTCCTCCGCAAAGGCGAGCGCGTCGCCGTAGACAAAATCGCCCGCTGCCTCCGAATAGCCGAGGGCGCGCAAGATGAAGGCGGCGAACATCTGGACGCTGCAGACGTCCTCCGGCGCAAAGCGCGTCGCGCTGACGCCGTTCGTCAGCTGGTGGGCAAACAGGTACCCGACGTAGCCGTCGGCCCATGCGGGTACATCCTCAAACGGGTGCGCGTGGGCGCCGGACAGGGCGTCCGTCTCCCGCCCGAGCAGCCGCACGAGGATGGCGGCCGCCTCGGCGCGCGTGGGCGCGCGGTCCAGCGCGTAGCCGGAGCCGGTGCCGAGAAAGAGGCCCAGGTCGCGCAGTTCATCGGCGCGGTTTGTGTAACGGGCCGCCAGCGCGGAAGGTGTCGCCGGCGCCGCCAGCAGCGCGCCCGCCAACAACAGACACAGCAACTTCTTCATAGCAATGTTTCTCCTTCTTCTTTAAAAATCGCATCTTTGATTCCACTGCAAAAAAGCTTCAGTATAAAAAGCCCTCGTTCATTATATTTTTGCAGTAAAATCATCTTTAAAATTGCAATCCTGTGGCGCCGTCAATGCAACGCCACAGGATCTGACAGTAGCTTATTATATCCCGCGCCCGCGGGGGTTGTCAATGAAAAAAGAAAACCGTCGGCCGGCGGTGTCGCCCAAGGTGTCATTTCCCCACGCAGAAGCGCTCAAATACGCGGTGTATGATGTCCTCCGAGATGCGCCGGCCGGTGATCTCGCCCAGCGCGTCCAGCCCCGCCTCCAGTTCCGTGAGCACAATGTCGGGGGTGACGCCGCCCGCCAGGGCGTCGGCGGCCGAGGCCAGGGCGTCGGCGGCGCGGGCCACCGCCTCGGCGTGGCGCGCGTTGGTCAGCAGGCCGCCGTCGCAGGGCGGCGCGCCGGCGTCAAAGAGGCGCCGGACCAGGGAATCGAGCTGCGTGAGCCCGTCGCCGCTGACGGCGCAGACCCGGCAGATGTGCAGGAAGGCCGCCTCCAACACATCCATCTCAATGCGCTCCGGCAGGTCGGATTTATTGACCACGACAATGGCGGGCAGGCCCCGCGCCTGGTCCATCACGGCCCGGTCCTCGTCTGTGATGGGCAGAGACCCGTCCAGCACCAAAAAGAGAAGCTGCGCGGACTGCGCCGCCAAGCGAGCGCGGGCCACGCCCAGGCGTTCGATCTCGTCGCTCGCCTCACGCAGCCCCGCCGTGTCGGAGACGCGCAGCCACAGGCCGCCCAGGTGCACGGATTCTTCCAGTGTGTCCCGTGTTGTGCCGGGTCGATCGGTCACAATGGCCCGGTCAAACCCCAGCAGGGCGTTGAGCAGGGAGGATTTGCCCACATTGGGCCGGCCGATGATCGCGCACCGCACCCCCTCCCGCAGGATGCGTCCGCGTTCGTAGGTGTCCGCCAGGGCCGTCAGCCGGCCCGCCGCCGCCCGCAAGGAGGCCGCGGCCTCCGCCAGGGGCAGGGGGGGGACATCCTCGTCCGGAAAGTCGACCTCGGCGCGAAACTGTGCGCAGAGATGGGTCGCCAGCGCGTAGACTGCCTCGATCTCGCGGCTGATCGCGCCGCCGATCTGCCCCGCGGCGTTGCGCGCGGCGTCGGCGGTCTGGGCGGTGATCAGGTCGATGACCGCCTCCGCCTGCGCCAGGTCCATGCGGCCGCGCAAAAAGGCGCGTTTGGTGAACTCACCAGGCCGGGCCGGGCGGACGCCCAATTCATAAAGCGTCCGCAACGCCTCCCGCAGCACGGGCAGGGCACCGTGGCAGTGGAGTTCCACCATGTCCTCCCCCGTGTAGCTCTCCGGGGCGCGGAACACGACCGCCAAGATGCGGTCCAGCACGCGGCCGGACAGGTCGCACAGCGCGCCGCCGGTCATGTGGCGTGCCGGGGCGTCGGTGAGCGCGCGGCCATTGTCGGCGCGAAAGAGTCGGCCGGCGGCGGCCACGGCGCCGGCGCCGCTGAGGCGGACGATGCCAATGGCGCCGGTGGCCGGCCCTGTGGAGATGGCGGCGATGGTGTCGTACATGCGCGTGCCTCCTCATGGCGATCTCCGAAAACCCGCCCCAAACCGGGCCCGCCTCGGCGGATAGTAACTTATTGCCGCTTCGCGGCAATAAAAAACAAGATTACATTTTGTACACCGGAGGTGGCGGTTTGTGACACTGCTGCATGCCTGCTGCGCGCCGTGTTCCGTCCAATGTGTGGCCTCGCTGCGAGGGGAGGGGATTGAGCCGACGCTGTTCTGGTACAACCCGAACATCCATCCGGTCACGGAGTACCGGAGCCGGCGGGATGCCTTGATCGACTACGCGGGCCGGGTCGGGGCCGCGCTCGTGCAGCGGGATGAGTACGGGTTGCGGGCTTTTTTGGCGGCGGTGGGCCCCGAGGGGGCGGACCGGTGCGCCCACTGTTACCGTGTGCGGATCGAAGAGACCGCGCGCCGCGCCGCGGCGCGCGGATACGAAAACTTCTCTACCACCTTGCTCATCAGCCCCTATCAAGACCACGAAGCGCTGCGCGCCGCGGCCGAGACGGCGGCGGCCTGTCACGGGGTGGCCTTCCTCTACCGGGACTTCCGCCCGCTCTTTCGCGCCGGTCAGCGGACCGCCAGAGAGTGGGGACTCTACCGACAAAAATACTGCGGCTGTATCTTCAGTGAGGAGGACCGGTATCTTCCGGCAGCGAAACACTGACGCGCCGCCGCGCTCGCGCGAAAGCGAGGCCGTCGCCCACGAGAAGATGGGAAGGGCCGCCCCGCGGCGGCCCGGATCATAGCTTATTGCCGCGAAGCGGCAATAGCTACCAACGTGGGCTGCCTCTGCAGCCAACACCCCAAAATTCTCGTTTTCTATTGCCGTTTCACGGCAATAAGGTACTTAAAGAGAACGCTTATGAGGTTTTTTTTTGTGTGCGCGTTTGTATATGTACATGGACTCGTCAGCCATGCTCAAAAGCTCACCGGCGGGCAGTGCGTTGTCGGCGCGGACTTCGACCATGCCGTAGCTGATGTTGCTGGAGTAGAGCTTCGGCTGATCGGACTTTCTCAGGTGAACGCGCAACGTCTCCATGAGGTGAGACGCCTCGGCGACGGTACAATGGGGGATCAGCAACATGAATTCGTCGCCGCCCAAGCGGCAGGAAACAGCGTCTTTAAAAAAGTACTGCAGCAGATTGGCCGCTTTTTTAATGTAGATATCGCCCTCGGTGTGGCCGAAGTTGTCGTTGACATATTTTAGGTTGTCCAGGTCTGCAAAGCAGAGGATAAATTCCCGGTTTTCTCCCAACCATTGGTGAAAAAGCTGCATGCCGTAGTATCGGTTATGAAGCAGAGTCAAGTTGTCGTAATAAGCATGGCTTTCCAGCTTCTTAAACAGTTGAATGTCGGTGCTGATGTCGTTGAGAAGAAAAGCGGTGGCGTTTTGCCCGCTCCAATGCAAAGAATAGGAGTCGACAGAAAAATACCGGGGCGCGCCTTCCAGCGTGATCTCCAGATCATACCCGGGGGTGCTGTCATTGTCGTTCTTGGCGAGTGTCGGCAGTTGGGAGATCAGTGCCGGCTGCGCCTGCAGAAGGTCTTTCGCGGAATCGTTTTTAAACAAGATACCGCCGCCCTCGTCACTGATCACGATGATCATCTGCGGCGCGCTTGACGTGATGCTGGTGAGCAGAGCATTGCTCTGTTCAAGGGCCTGCGTCTTGTCCCGGTTCAACTCCATTTCCCGCTCGATGGAGCGGGCGCGCGTGTCGAGCTGTTTTACCATCGTATTGAAGGCCTCGGCAAATTCGCCCATGAAATCGACACGCTGCTGATAATCTCCCTTGGCCACCTGCTGGGACTGCCATGTGAGGTGGAGCAGGCTTCCATGCAAAGCTTTCAAAGGGGCGGCCAGCATGTTGTCGGGAGGAGGAACCGGGGTGTGCAATTCCCCGCGGGACAACGCCAGCGCGAAACGGCGCTGCTCTTCGAGGCAATTGGCAAAATAAATAAGCCCCTCGCCCAGCGTGCGGAATTCTTCATCCAGCCGGCTCACGTCCAGAGAGGCGCCAGATGGGTTATAGATGATATTTCTCAGGAAACCGAACAGAAGATCCGCAGTTTGATTTGACACATGTTTCCCCTCTATTCGTGATCCGCGCCGGGCACAGCGCCGTGAGAGACGCCCTTTATACAGGCGGTTTCGTCACCACGGCCTCGAACCGGCAGACCCGATCTCCGCTGGCCCAGCAATCCACTTCCCGAACATCGTATTTTTGTCCGGTGTATATCTCCAGTATGCCGGACAGG
>JAIRML010000259.1 GCA_031258665.1 Oscillospiraceae bacterium
TTGGGTGGGCCGACAGGGACAGACCGTGGACATGGTGCTCTGAGACAATCGCGGCGACAACTGTGACAATATTGACAAGGTATACTTTATCGAAACAGACAGAAATGTGCCGATTTTCGCTTTTGCATGTTTTTATATTGTCAAAATGAACAAGTACAAAAAGGAAAAAGAAATTGCCCTATTGACATCGACAATTTTGTGTAATAGAATATGGGGCACAAGTTGGAATCCACAACATTTGACAAGGTATAGCATTTCAACGCCGCAAAATGTCTTTCTGTGTCAAAACGACAGCGTCTCATGCCGTTTAAACCCCCGGCCCAGCACTTCGCGGGCGCTCATCACAATGAGGAAGGCGTCTGCGTCGGTCTCCGCCACCAGGCGCTTCAGATGGGTGATCTCGTGCCCGCGCACGGCGCACAGCAGCGCGGCGCGCGCCTCGCGGGAGTACATGCCGGTGCCTGACAGGGAGGTCACGCCCCGGCCCAGCGAGTGCAGGAGGGCATCGGACACCCGCGCCGGGTCCTGGGTGATGATGAACGCGGCGGCGGCGTTGTCCTGACCCATGAGGATGCTGTCCATGACGACGGAGGTCACATATTGGACGACCAGCGCATACAGGGCGCTCTCCAAGCTCCGGTAGACCAGCGCGGAGGCAAGCACCACGACGGCGTTCACGATCAGGTTGAGGCGGCCGAGGCCGACGCGCTCCCACTTGAGTCGGAGCAGCCGGGCCAGGATGTCGCTGCCGCCGGTGGTAGCGCCCCGGGAGAAGACGAGCCCCAGACCGGCCCCGGAGAGGACGCCGCCGTACAGGGCCGCCAGCAGGGGGTTCCCGCTGTAGGTGAGCGCCCACCGCGCGGCCAGGGGAGACAGCGCGTCGAGCAGCAGGGCGGACAGCACGGTGGCCGCCAGGGTTCGCACAAGGAAGCTCCGCCCGAGGAAACGCAGGCTGAGCCAGAAGAGAGGGAGATTCAAGAGCAGTGTGAGCGCGCCGACCGGCAGCGACAGCGCGCCGCCCAACAGCAGCGCGATCCCTGTCACCCCGCCCAGCGGAATGACATTGGGGGCGATGAATACGACGACGGCCGCCGCGTAGCAAAATGTCCCCGCCAAGATCACCGCGCCGTCTGTGACATGTCTCGTGCGCATCGGGATCCACCTCCAAATGGGAGAAACACATAGAGCGCGCGTTTCATTGTCCATTGTCAATGGGCAGCCGGGCGAAGAGTGTTTCGAGCCGCGCCGTCCGTCCGGTCAGAAACAGATAGCCCCACAGCGTCTCCAGCGCCGTGGCGAGCTGGTATTCCTCCCGCGTGGCCGCCTGAGGAACAGCGCGCACCCGGGCATTGCGGCCGCGTCGGAAAACGGCGCGCTCCTCCTCCGACAGCATCTCCCAAAGCTGCCGCGCATATTCGGCCTGCGCGCCGGCGCGCACGCGGCGCACGGTCTCCCGGTGCAGGCCGCCCGCCGTGATGCGGCCGGACAGGCACAGCCGCGTGCGCACCATGAGCTCAAACACGCCGTCGCCCACGTGGGCCAGCGCCAGGGTGTGGAGGGTGTGCAGCGCCGCGGGGTCGCAGGCCGGGCAAAGACACTCCATACGATATCCGTCCTCTCATCTCGCCCGGGAGAGATCCCGGGCATTGTCATGACCGCCCGCCTGTGATATAATGGCTCAGGTGTTTGGCTCACATCGCGAGTCCAACGTGGGCTGCCCCCGCAGCCCACAACCCAAATTCTTGTTTTTTATTGCCGCTTTGCGGCAATAAGGTGCCAATGATCAATCACGCGGGAGGTTGTGGTATGCAGGCTGTTCGTTACTCCGTCGTCGTGCCCGTCTACAACGAGGAGGCGGTCATCGAGGAGACCTGTCGCCGGTTGACCGGGGTCATGGAGAAGCTCGGTGAACCCTATGAGATCATTTTTGTAAACGACGGCAGCCGCGACACAACGCCGCAGAAAGCGGCCGCGCTCTGTCGGGGAGACATACGTCTCAGGCTGCTCTCGTTTGCCCGCAACTTCGGCCATCAGGCGGCCATCACGGCCGGCATGGAGTACGCGGTCGGCGACGCCGTCATCGTCATCGACGCCGACCTGCAGGACCCGCCCGAGCTCATCCCGGCCATGGTCGAACAGTGGAGGGCCGGCTACCGGGTTGTCTATGGCAAGCGTCTGAAGCGCAAAGGGGAGAGCGTTTTTAAAAAGGTTACCGCCAAACTGTTTTACCGCGTGCTGCGGGTCATGACCGATGTGGACATCCCGGTGGACACCGGCGACTTCCGGCTGCTCGATCGGCGGGTGTGCGAGGCGCTGCAGACGCTGCCCGAACGCAACCGCTATGTGCGGGGGCTCGTGAGCTGGGTGGGGTTCTCGTCGACGGCCGTGGAATACGTGCGCGAGGAGCGCTTCGCCGGCGAAACAAAATACCCGCTGCGCAAGATGCTCGCCTTTGCCGGAGATGCCCTCACGTCATTCTCTTACAAACCGCTGCGATTGTCAATCTATCTGGGCGCGCTGCTCACGGCGGGCTGCGCTGTCTATCTGCTCGCCGCGCTCGTGTTGTGGCTGGCGGGCCGCGCGGCGCCGGGCTGGACCCTCGCGCTGCCGCTGCTCGCGGACGGGGTGATTTTGCTCATGTTGGGCGTTGTGGGCGCCTACCTCGGACGTCTCTTCGACGAGGCAAAGCGGCGGCCGTTGTATATTGTGGCGGATGCCGTCGGGTTCGAAGCGGACGCCCGGTCCGGCCGGCGCTGAGACGGCGCGTGCCGCCGGACGGAAAATTGTAAAAAGGTCTCTCGGCGCGCCATCCACCATCCGGTGTGCCCTCGGCGGTGCTTCGCAAAAAACTTCGGCGAGGGCACGTGAGGGCACGTTCGGGGGCACATCGGGCCGGGGTGAGAAAAAATATGCGTTTTTCCATAAAATTTTCTTGTGCTTTGGCGCAATAGGTGTTAAGATATCAATGAAATAACCGGCGGCGCTCTGCGGGGTCGGGCCGGTACAGATAGATATGGGTGCCGCTGTGGGCTGTGCCTGCAGCCCACAGCCCAAATTCTTGTTTTT
>JAIRML010000025.1 GCA_031258665.1 Oscillospiraceae bacterium
CACGCGACAGCGCCCGCCGCCGTCACGGCGCCGCGCACCGCGCCGCCGCCGTCACGCAGCACCCCGGTCACACGCCCGGCGCGGACAGAGACGCCCAGCCCGGCCAGCCAATTGGTCAGCGCCGCCACAATGTCTCCGGCCCGGCCGGAGACCGGAAAGACGCGCCGGCCCCGCTCTGTCTGCAGCGGCACGCCCAGCGCCTCAAAAAACACCATCACGGCCGCCGGCGGAAAGGCGGAAAACGCGCTGTATAAGAAGCGCGGATTGCGCAGAACATGCGCCAGACATTCCTCCGCCGCGCTGTCGTTTGTCAGGTTGCAGCGGCCCTTGCCGGTGAGAGCGAGTTTGCGGCCGCCGCGGCCGCCCGGGTCAAGCAATGTCACCCGGCACCCGCACGCCGCCGCCGTCCCAGCGGCCATCATGCCGGCCGGCCCCGCCCCCGCCACCAACACATGGCGCTTTGTCTTTTCCATAATATTGTACCTTATTGCCGCTTCGCGGCAATAAAAAAGAAGAATTTAGGCTGTAGGCTGCGGGGGCAACCCACGTTGGTACCTCTGGGGCGACACCTGTTATTCGTTTTTCTCGTAGACTTCGTACTCATCCCAGATCCGCTCCAGCGCGTCGAATGTCTGCGCGGCCTCCTGCTGTTTGCGCATGCCGATCTCCACGACGAGGGCGTTGATGAGACTCAGCGGCGACACCAACGAGTCGACAAATGAGATCATGTCGCTGTGTGTCAGCAGCGTGTAAGTGGCCACCTCGATGAGCGGCGAGAGCTTGCTGTCGGTGATGGCCACCAACGTGGCGCCCCGGTCGTGCGCATAGCGCATGGCGCGCACCGTGCGGCGGGAATAGCGCGGAAAACTGAACCCAATGACCAGGTCCTCCGGCCCGACGCGCAGCACCTGTTCGAAGATGTCCGACACGGAGGACGGGCTCACAAGGCAGACATTGCCGCACAGGAGATGCAGGTAAAAACTCAAAAAAGACGCCAGCGCCGCTGACGAGCGCACCCCGAGGATATAGACCTGCCGCGCCTGCAAAATTGCCTCCACCGAGGCGGAAAACGCCTCTCGGTCGAGTTCTTCCAGCGTCGCGCGCAGGTTTTCTATGTCGGATTGGATCACCCCCCGGAGCATGTCCCCCCGACCCAGACGGTCCTGCGCCACCTCCAGGCGTTGCACGGCCGTCAACCGGTTGCGGATCATCCCCTGCAGCGCCCGCTGCATGGAGGGGTAGCCGTCGTAACCGAGTTCGACGGCGAAGCGCACGACGGTGGATTCGCTGACGCCGACAACCTTGCCCAACCGGCTGGCCGTCATAAACGCGGCTCTGTCGTAATGTTGCCGGATAAAATCGGCAATGAGCCGCTGCCCCCGGGAAAATCCTCTCTCCCCGGCCACGATGCGCTCCAAGAGGCCCGTGTCCGCCATATCTCTCACCTCCGAGACCATGCATACACAGTAACAGAATGAACGGTTGATGTCAAGGATGGCCGCAGCGATGCGCTCTTGTGTCCGGGCGTTTTTTTTGCTATGCTGATAGCGGAGCCCCAACGTGGGCTGCCCCCGCAGCCCACAACCCAAATTCTTGTTTTTTATTGCCGCTTCGCGGCCATAAGTTACTAAAAAAAATATGTGAGGAGTCGAGCCCTGTGGATGATCGACAGGAGATGGCGCGCCTGCGTGAGGAGATTGAGGCGCACAACCACGCCTACTATGTCTTGGACAACCCATCAATTCAGGACCACGAATACGATGCGCTGGTGCGCCGCTTGCGCGCGCTGGAGACGGTGCACCCGGAGGAGGCGGCGGATTCCCCCACCGCGCGGGTGGGCGGCCGGGCGGCTTTTTCGCCGGTACGGCATGTTGTCCCTCTGGAGAGTCTGAACGACGTGTTCACACTGGAAGAATTGACCGCCTTTGACGCCCGCGTGCGCGCGGCGCTGCCCGGCCCCGTCGTCTATGTGCTGGAACCCAAAGTGGATGGGCTCTCTGTGGCGCTGACCTACGAAGACGGCCGCTTTGTGAGCGGGGCCACGCGGGGCGACGGCATCACCGGCGAGGACGTGACACACAATCTGCTGACACTCCAAACGCTGCCGAAGACCCTGCGCGGCGCGCCGGCGCGGGCCGTTGTGCGCGGCGAGGTCTTCATGCCCAAGGCAGTCTTCCGGGCGCTGAACGCCGGGCGGGAGGCCCGGGGGGAGCCTCTCCTTGCCAACCCGAGAAACGCCGCCGCCGGGTCCCTGCGTCAACTCGACCCGGAGATCGTCGCCCAGCGCCGCCTGGACATCGTCTTGTTCAACATGCAAGACATGTCCGGCCCGTGGCCGGAGACCCACCACGAGACGCTGGCGCTGATGGCCTCCTGGGGCCTGCCTGTGATCCCGCACACGGTCTTTGCCGCGCTGCCGCCTCTGCTGGACGCCGTCGCGCGCCTGGGCGAGGCGCGTGACGAATACCCCTTTGACCTGGACGGCGCCGTCGTCAAACTGGACAGCCTACCCGGGCGGCGGCTCCTCGGCAGCACAGCGCGCGCGCCGCGCTGGGCGGCGGCGTACAAATACCCGCCGGAACAAAAGGAGACGCTCCTCACGGGCATCACGATTCAGGTGGGCCGCACCGGCGTGCTCACGCCGCGAGCCACCCTGACGCCGGTGCGCCTGGCCGGCACGACGGTGACAAACGCCACGCTGCACAACGAGGATTTCATCCGCGACAAAGACATCCGCATCGGCGACACGGTGCTGGTGCAGAAGGCCGGGGAGATCATCCCGGAGATCCTCTCCGTGACTCTCTCCAAACGTCCGGCCGGCGCCGCCCCCTATGTGTTCCCCGGCACCTGCCCGGCCTGCGGCGCGGCGGTCGTCCGGGAGGCGGAGGAAGCCGCCGCCCGCTGCACGGGCGCGGAATGCCCCGCCCAACGCGCCCGCCGTCTGGCCCACTTTGCCTCGCGGGGCGCGATGGACATCAAGGGGCTCGGCCCGGCCACCGTGGAACTGCTGCTGGCGCGCGGCCTGATTGAGACGCCGGCGGATCTCTACCGGCTCACAACGGCGGACCTCGCGGATCTGCCCGGGTTTGCGGAGAAATCGGCCTCAAACCTGGTGGCCGCGATCGACGCTTCCCGGCAGCGGGGCCTTGAGCGCCTGCTGTTCGCGCTCGGCATCCCCCAAGTGGGGCAGAAGGCCGCTGTCGTACTGGCGCGGCACTTCGGCACGCTGGAGGCCGTTCGGAGCGCCGCGCCCGAAGATCTCACCGCGTTGCGCGACATCGGCCCGGCCATCGCGGAAAGCCTGCGCCGTTATCTGGGCAGCCCCCAGGGGGCGCACTTGGTCGGCGCGCTGGAGGCGGCCGGCGTCCGACTGACGGCCGCACAGCCCCAACCGTCTGAGGGGGGCCGCTTTGCGGGGCAGACTTTCGTACTGACGGGCACTCTGCGGCGCCACACGCGCGACCAGGCGGCCCAACGCATCACGGCGGAGGGCGGCCGCGTGTCCGGCAGCGTGTCGGAGCGGACCTCCTACGTACTCGCCGGCGAAAAAGCCGGGGCCAAACGCGCCAAAGCCGAGGCCCTCGGCCTTCGCATCCTCACCGAAGAGGAGTTCGAGGCGCTGTTCGATTGACTGTCCCAACGTGGGTTGCGCCTGCAACCCACAATCCAAAATTCTTGTTTATTTGTTGAAAAACTTTGTTTTTCAACAACACGGGGGTTGGATCGAGGCGCTGAGGCGCCTCGCGGGGTGCGGTTTGCGGAAATGAATTCCGCAAACCGCGGAT
>JAIRML010000052.1 GCA_031258665.1 Oscillospiraceae bacterium
CCCTCCATCTGCTGGGGTACGATCACGAGGGCGGCCCCAAGGAGGATCACAGGATGCGGGAGCACGCCGAGGCGGTACTCATCTCCCTCGGCCTCTCTCGCGGAGTCACACCGTGATCCGACGGTTTGCCAATGCGTTTCACGGCATGGCCCGCGCCCTCCACACCAGTATCAGCTTGCGCATCCATTTTTCCATGGCACTGTTTGTGCTGTTGTTCGGTCTGCTCGGCCGGTTGGAGACATGGGCCTGGGTGGCCTGTTTTGTTTGCTTTGGTGTGATGATGGGCGCCGAGATGTGTAACTGCGCGCTTGAAAAGCTCGCGGACCGCGTGTCGAGGGAGCGGGACGACAAGATTCGCGACTGCAAGGACATGGCGGCCGGCGGCGTGTTGATGGCCTCGCTGTGTTCTGTTGCCGTGGGTTTGGTTGTCTTTCTGCGCCGGTCCGTGCTGGCGCGGATCTGGGCCGCGCTCTGCGCCGGCCCTTACGGCTGGGTGGCGCTGGGCGCGTTGCTGCTGCTCTCCGCCATGTTCATCGCGGGGCAGCGGCAGCGGACGCTTCGAAAATGACGGCCGCCGAGGGCAAAGGCGCGGGGGACCCCGCTGAGAGGATATGTGATGGAGATACAAAAATCCGGCCTCATCGCGCTGGTGGGTCGGCCCAATGTGGGCAAATCGACGCTCCTCAACCGCCTGGCGGGGGAGAAGGTCGCCATTGTCACCGACAAGCCGCAGACCACCCGGCACCGCATCACGGCGGTGGCGACGCGCGGGACGCGCCAGTTCGTTTTTTTAGATACCCCCGGTTTTCACAGGCCGCGCAACCGCTTGGGGGAGCATATGGTGCGGCTTGTCCGCGAGACGACCCTCGGCGTGGACGCCGTCGTTCTCATGGTGGAACCGGTGGCCCGCGTCGGCACGCCGGAGGCGCTGCTCATCGAGCAGCTCACCCGGGCGCGCGCCGGGGAGGCGCCGCCCGCCGTGTTGGTCATCAACAAGATTGACACCGTGAAAAAAGACGCGCTGCTGGCTGTCATCGAGATCTATCGGCCGGCCCTGCCTTGGGTCGCCGTCATCCCGCTTTCCGCGCGTGATGGGGATGGCGTGGCGTCTCTTTTTGACGAGCTGGCGCCGCTGCTCCCGGAGGGGCCGGCGCTCTATCCGGAAGGGCAGGTCACCGACCAGCCGGACCGGATGCTGATCGCGGAGATCGTGCGGGAAAAACTGCTCAATCACCTCGCGCAGGAGGTGCCCCACGGGGTGGCCGTCGTGACGGACACGCTTCACGAGCGGGAAAACGGCCTTGTGGACATCGGTGTGACGATCGTCTGTGAACGTGAGTCGCACAAGGGCATCCTGATCGGCCGGCACGGCGCCATGCTGAAACAGGTGGGGCAGGAGGCGCGGGCCGAGTTGGAAGAGATGTACGGCGGGCCCGTCCATTTTCAGTCCTGGGTCAAGGTCAAGACCGACTGGCGTGACAAGCCTGGCCAGCTTCGCGATCTCGGCTTCGACTTCTGATATGTGTGACAACCGGGACCGGAGGATGTGAGGGATGCATTGGCAGACAGAGGGCTTCGTACTGCGCGAGGCGCTCTACCGAGAGAACGACAAAATCCTCACTGTGCTCACCCGCGCGGAGGGCAAACGCACGGTGGCGGCGCGCGGCGCGCGGCGCGGTGGCAGCCCCTTGATGGCGGCCGCACAGCCGTTTGTCTATGCGCACATGACGCTGTTTGAGCACAGGGGGCGCCTCACGCTCGACGACGCCGAGATCATCGACTCGTTCCATGCGCTGCGCGCGGACATTGAACGGCTGTCTCTGGCCGCCTATCTCGCGGAGCTCTGCGGGGCGCTTGCCGGGGAGGTGGCGGACCCGGCGCTGCTGAACCTGATTCTCAACGCCTGCCACGCGCTGGCGCACCTGCAAAAGCCGCCGGCGCTCGTCAAGCCGGCGACGGAGTTTCGGATGATGTCGCTCTGCGGTTTTCAGCCGACGGTGGATGCGTGTCTCGCCTGCGGGCGCACCCCGCCCGCGGAACCCTGTCTCCATCTGGGTCAGGGGGGCGTGTACTGCGCCGCTTGCCGCGCCGGGCTGGAGAAGGGGCCGTCGCTGGCCCTCGGCGCGGACGCCTGGCAGGCCTTGCGGCACATCGTGCACGGCGATGCCAGACGCCTGTTTTCATTTGCCCTGCCCGACAGCGCGCTGGCCGCCCTCGCCGCCGCCGCGGAGGCCTTTGTGCTCACCCAACTCGAGCGTGGGTTTCATACGCTGAATTTTTACAAAAAATTGATTCCACTGCAAAAAAGCTAACGTGGGCTGCCCTTGCAGCCCACAACCCAAATTCTCGTTTTTTGTTGCCGCGAAGCGGCAATAAGTTACTGTTGTGCCATTGCTTTGGCAATGACACAACATCCAGTATATCGGCCCTCGTTCATTATATTTTTGCAGTAAAATCAAAATTGTAATATTTTTCAAGTTTTTGAGGTGCTCAAACCGGGAAGGACAGACAATGGCGGACATTTTGGTGAAAAAATCCTATAAGACACTGGAATTACCGGCTGTGCTGGCCATGCTTGCCGAGGAGGCCGTCTGCGAGGCGGCCCGCGAGGCGGCCCGCGCGCTCGAGCCGGCGGACAACCTCTGGGAGGCCGAGCGCCGCCAGCGGGAGACCGACGCCGCGCACACCCTCATCGGGCTGCGGGGCAGCCCGGTCTTTTCTGGCATCCGCGCGGTGGGGGCTTCTTTGCGCCGGGCGGAGTTGGGGGGCGTACTGACGACTCGGGAGCTGCTGGACATCGCCTCCTTGCTGCACACGGCGCGCACGGTAAAAGACTACGGCGGCCAGGACGGACATGTGAAGACCGACATCGACCATCTGTTTGTCGTTCTGAAGGCGAACAAATACTTGGAGGAGCGCATTACAACCGTGATATTGAGTGAGGAGGAGATCGCCGACGTCGCCTCGCCGGCGCTGTCCGACATCCGCCGCCATATGCGCGCGGTGAGCGCGCGCGCGCGGGAGACGCTGCAGCGCATCATCTCATCTCCCTCCTATGCGAGGCATCTGCAGGAGCCCATCATCACCATTCGCTCGGACCGCTACGTGATCCCGGTGAAGAGCGAATCCCGCGGCGAGGTGCCGGGGCTTGTCCACGATGTGTCGGCCTCCGGGGCCACTTTTTTCATCGAGCCGCTGCCCGTTGTGCAGATGGGCAACGAACTCCGAGAGTTGACCGCCAAAGAGAAGGCTGAGATCGAGCGCATTTTGGCGGAGCTTTCGGCACAGGCCGCCGAACACGCCGACGACATGGAGAACGATTACGACGCGCTGGTGGCGCTGGATCTGATCTTTGCGAAGGGCAAGCTCTCTCTGCAGATGAACGCCGCTCGACCGGCGATGAACGAGACGGGCGAGATCGTGTTGCGCGAGGCGAGGCACCCGCTCATCGCCCGCGGGCAGGTGGTGCCCGTCTCGGTGCGGCTTGGGCAGACATTCGACACGCTGATCATCACAGGCCCGAACACCGGCGGCAAGACGGTGACGCTCAAAACCATCGGCCTCTTTACGCTCATGGCCGCCTGCGGGTTGCATGTCCCGGCGTCGGAGGGCAGTGCGCTGTCGCTCTTTGACGCGGTGCTGGCCGACATCGGCGATGAGCAGAGCATCGAGCAGTCGCTCTCAACATTTTCGTCGCACATGACAAACATTGTGTCGATTTTAGACCGGGCCGGGCCGTCCACACTGGCGCTGTTCGATGAGCTCGGCGCGGGTACGGACCCGGTGGAGGGCGCGGCATTGGCCGTGGCGATCATCCAGCACGCCCGTACGCTTGGCGCGCGCGTGGCCGCCACGACCCACTACGCCGAACTGAAGGCGTTTGCGCTGAGCACAAAGGGGGTGGAAAACGCCTCTTGTGAGTTCGATGTGGAGACATTGCAGCCGACCTACCGGCTGCTCATCGGCGTACCCGGGCGTTCCAACGCCTTCGCCATCTCCCGCCGGCTCGGCTTACCCGAGGAGATCATTGAGCGCGCCGGCGCGCAGGTGGGGGCGGAGGACGCGTCTTTTGAAGAGGTGTTGGCCAAACTCGAAACCGAACGTCAGGCCATGGAGCACGCCAGACGGGAGGCGGACGCGGACCGCCGGGAGGCGGAGGAGCATCTGCGCCGGAGCCGGGAGGCCCGTACCCGCGCGGAGCGCACGCAGGAAAAAACAGTGGACCGCGCCCGTGCGGAGGCGCGCCTCATTTTAGAACAGGCGCGCTTGGCGGCCGACGAAGTGCTGCGGGAGGCCAAGGAGCTGAAGGCCCGCGCCGACGGAGCGATGCAGGCCCAGGAGTACAACGACGCGCGCGCCGCCCTCCGCCGCCGCCTGCGCGAGGCGGACGAAGTGGTCTCCGGCGGCCGGGCGGACGAGGCGCCGGCGGCGGAGAAGCCCGCGCGTCCCGCTCAGCCCGGGGACACGGTGGAGCTGCCCAAAGTGGGGACGCGGGCCGTCGTACTGGCCAGGCAGGGGCGGACGCTCACACTGCAGGCCGGCCTTTTGAAGGTGACGGTTCACGAGGACGAGGTGCGGCCTGTGGACGTGCCCAAGGTCACGTGGGAATCGGACCGGCGCCCGGCGCCGATTGCGCCGGGCATGTCTTCGCCCTCCGGGCCGAGGATGGAAACCGCCGTCCGAGAACTGGACCTGCGGGGCCAAGCGGCCGACGAGGCGCTTTTGGAGCTCGACCGATTCCTCGACCAGGCGGTGCTGGCCGGGCTGCACACCGTGACTGTCATCCACGGAAAGGGCACCGGGGTGCTGCGCAAGGCCGTTCAGACGGCGCTGCGCGGCTGCCGCCAGGTGGCTGCCTTCCGGACGGGCCGCTATGGGGAGGGGGAACAGGGTGTGACGATCGTGGAGCTGAAGTGAGGCCCCGGCGCCCCAAAAATATGGGGTCAAATTTGTGGGCTCTCAAAAAATAGTTGACTTATCCTGCGACGATTGGTATAGTAGGTATAGTAAATCGCGTAAAAAGACGGATCATGCCAATGAGGGAGATGGTACGATGGTTTCCCGCGAAGTGACGGTCAACAATCAGGTGGGGTTGCACGCCCGGCCCGCTACTTTTTTTATACAGAAAGCCAATGAGTACAAAAGCAGCATCTGGGTGGAAAAAGAGGAGCGCCGCGTCAATGCCAAGAGTTTACTGGGTGTGCTGTCTTTGGGCATCATCCGGGGTACGCAGATCAGCATCATGGCCGACGGGGCCGATGAAGAGGATGCGGCAGATGCGTTGGTGGAGCTCATCTCCTCCAATTTCACAGAGGTGTGACGCCCAAACGACACAGAGCACCGCCGCCCGGCGGCGCTTTTTGTTATGCGGCGGGGGGAATGTTCCATGACCAAACTCCAAAGCCTGAAACAAAAGGCGCTTTCGCTGCCGCTGAGCCCCGGCGTCTACATCATGATGAGCGCGAGCGCCGAGGTCCTCTACATTGGCAAAGCAAAGATGCTGAAACACCGCGTCAGCCAGTATTTTCAAGACTCAGCGGCCCACAGCGCCAAGACGGCCGCCATGGTGGCGCAAGTGGACGATTTCGACACCATTGTGGCGGACAGCGAATTTGAGGCGCTGGTGCTCGAATGTTCTCTGATCAAACGCCACCAGCCCCGGTACAACATCCTGCTGAAAGACGGCAAAGGATATCCGTTTATCCGGCTGTCGGTACAGGAGGAGTACCCGCGTTTCACCCTTGCGAACAAGTGGAAAGGCGACGGCGCGCGGTATTTTGGGCCCTACGGCGGGCGGCAGACCACGCAGCGCGTCATTGAGGCGGTGTGCGGCGTGTTTCGGTTGCCTGTCTGCCGGCGGCAGTTCCCGCAGGACATCGGCCGTGAGAGGCCCTGTCTCCAGTACCACATGGGCCGCTGTCTCGCCCCCTGTCGGGGCGCCGTCGCCCCCGAGGAGATGCGGGCGGCCGTCAGGCAGGCCGTCTCCGTACTGGAGGGGAAGTATCTCGCCGTGGCGGACGAACTGCGCGCGGAGATGGAACGCGCCGCCGAGGCGCTGCTCTTTGAAAAGGCGGCTCAACTCCGCGACCGGCTGGGCGGCATTGTCCGTCTGGGGACCCGCCAGAAAGTCGTCTCGGGCAGTATGGCGGACACCGATGTGATCGGCGTCTGCGCCACCGAGGCCAAGACTTGTCTGGCCGTGCTGCACTTCATCGATGGGGCGCTCTTCGACCGCGATGTGGCTGTCGTGGGGCAGGAACTTTCCGGGGAGGCGTGTGATACCATCTCCTCGTTTACCAAACAGTTTTATCTGCCGCGCCGCGCTTTCCCCCGTCAGATCCTGCTGCCCTGCGCGCTGGAAGACGGAGAGGCCGTCGCCGCGTGGCTGGGGGGGCTGGCCGGGCATCGGGTGGAACTTATGGTGCCGAAGCGGGGCGAGAAACGCCGGCTTGTCGAGATGGCGGTGAACAACGCCCGCGAGGAGGCCGTCCGGCTGACGACCTCCGAGGAGCGTGCCGGCGCGCTCACGGCGGCCCTGCAGCACATGCTCGGCCTGCCGCACCCGCCGCGCCGTTTGGAGGCCTACGACATCTCGCACACCGGCGGGAAAGATACGGTGGGCGCCATGGCGGTCTTCGTTGACACGGCGCCGCGCAAAAAGGACTACCGCCGGTTTCTGATCCGAGAGAGCGGCGCGTCGGACGACTACGACGCCATGCGCGAGACACTGACCCGCCGGTTTGCCCGCCTGCGAGCGGGAGACAAGGGCTTTGATAAGGCGCCCGACTTGCTCCTCATCGACGGGGGGCAGGCGCACGCGGTTGCGGCGCTGTCCGTCCTCACGGCGTGCGGGCATGACATCCCGGTTTACGGCATGGTCAAGGACGACCGGCATCGCACCAGGGCGCTGGTCTCACCGGACGGGCGGGAGGTGGGGATCCAAGCGATTCCCGCGCTGTTTGCGCTCATCGGGCGCATCCAGGAGGAGACGCACCGCTTTGCCGTCACCTACCACCACGCGCGCCACGGCAAACAGTCCGTGCGCTCCGGGCTCGACGGCATCCCGGGCCTTGGGCCGGCGCGCCGGGCGGCGCTGCTCAGCCATTTCAAACTGATCCGGCACATCCGGGCGGCGAGTCCGGACGCGCTCGCGGCCGTGCTGCCCCAAACGGTGGCGCAGGCCGTCTATGCGCATTTTCATCCGGACACGAACGGATGAGAAACGGAGGAACCGCCATGCGGGTCATCACAGGCAGCGCGCGCGGTCGAAATCTGCGCACCGTGCCGGGCGACGCGGTGCGCCCCACATCGCAGCGGGTCAAAGAGGCCATCTTCAGCATCATTCAGTTCGACATCGAGGGGCGCCGCGTGCTGGACCTCTTTGCCGGCAGCGGCCAACTCGGGATCGAGGCACTCAGCCGGGGCGCGCGGGGGGCGGTGTTTGTGGACAGCGGCCGCGCTTCGCTGGCCGTCACGCAGGAAAATCTGCGGCACACGGGGCTGGACAGCGCCGCGGTTCTTGTCCCCGCGGACGCGCTTGGTTATTTGTCCACGCGTCCGGAGCCCTTCGATCTTGTGTTTCTCGACCCGCCCTACCATGCCGACCTGCTGCCGAAGGTGCTGGACGCCATCGTTCGATTTGACATTGTGAACCTTGGTGGTATAATAATCTGTGAGACGGACCGCAGCTTTGAACCGCCGGAGCTGTCCGCGCCCTACCGGCGCGGGCGCACATACCGTTACGGCGCCAAAGCGGTCACACTCTACCAAAAAGAGACGCCCGGCGGCGTCCCCGTCTGAGGCCCGGCCCGATGCCAAGCGGCACAAACGGCTGCCATCTCAAGCAGGCGTGAAATAGTGCCTTATTGCCACGAAGCGGCAATAAAAAACAAGAATTTGGGTTGTGGGTTGCAGGGGCAACCCACGTTAGTGAGCGGGCCGGGCAG
>JAIRML010000062.1 GCA_031258665.1 Oscillospiraceae bacterium
GCCGTTTTTCGCGGCCTGCCTGGCGGCGGCCATGGCGTCCGGGAACGCGTGCAGCACGCCGTGGTCGGTGACGGCCACGGCGCGGTGCCCCCAGCGGGCCGCCGTCAGCACCGCCCGGCTCACATCGGTGGTGGCGTCCAGCGCCGACATGCGGGTGTGCAGATGGAGCTCCACCCGCCGCCCGTCCGGCGCGGTGTCCTCGCGGAGCGCAGGCGGCAGGGAGACAAAGCCGGACGGCCGCAGGATGAGCCCGCCGTTTTTGTCCCGGAGGTCCGTCTCCATGCGTCCGCCCACCCGGAGGCGCCGCCCGGCGGTCAGGGCGGCGAACGGCGCGGCGGATTCCTCGGTCTTCACATAGATGGCCACGCGCACCGAATCTGTGCAGTCTGTCATGTCAAAGCTAAAAAACCCGCCGCCGCCGCGGCCGGCGCGCTGCTGCACCGAGAGGACCGCCCCCTCGACGACGACGGCCTCCGTCTTCTCGGCCAGCAGCCGCATGGGGGTGGCCTCCCCCTTGGGCGGACGGCCCCACGATGCCCCGCCCGCCGCCGCGGCGGCCGGGGCGGCGGGGCGGGGCGGCGGCGGCGGCGGGGTGGGGCTTCGCCCCAGCGTGCCGATCCGCACATGCCGCAGGCCGTAAAAGGACGACAGCTGTCGCTCGAGCCGCAAAAGCAGCGCGTCGTCGGCCCGCGCCGCCGGGTCGGAGAGCGTGATGTCCATCGTCTGGCGGTCGCGGAAGAGAGTGGCGCCATGCACGAGCAGCGACGCCACCGCGGTGTGGTCGCCGTCCTCGGTGGGGCAGTCGGAAAACAGGTCCTGAAAACGTGGCAAAGCGTTCATGCTGTCTCTCCGTTTCATAAGGCAAGCTCCGAAAACCCGCCTTGCGATGGATTTGTGAGGGGATTTACCCCCGTTGTGGGCTGCGTCTGCAACCCACAACCCCAATGGGCGCCTATGGGACGCCTTGAAACACCCCGTGTTCGACGAGGTCGCAGAGCGCGTCCAACAGTTTGTCCTGGGGGGCGCGGCCGACGATCTTCCCGCGGCAAAAGAGCAGGCCCACGCCGTCGCCGCCGGCGATCCCGGCGTCGGCCCGGCGGGCCTCGCCGGGGCCGTTGACGGCGCAGCCCATCACGGCCACGGTCACGGGGCGCGTCAGGTGGGCGAGCCGCCGCTCCGCCTCGGCGGCCAGCCGGATGACGTCGATGCGGCAGCGCCCGCAGGTGGGGCAGGCGATCACATCCGCGCCGCGCCGGTACAGCCCGGCCGCCCGCAAAATGGCAAAGCCCGCGGCGACCTCCTCCGCCGGGTCGGCGGTCAGGGAGACGCGCAGCGTGTCGCCCAGGCCGTCCAGCAGCAGCGCGCCGAGGCCCACGGCCGAGGTGACGACGCCGCGCGCCCGCGTGCCCGCCTCGGTGACGCCGAGGTGCAGGGGCAGCCGGGTGCGCCGGGCCATCAGGCGGCAGGCGGCGACGGTCGTCGGGGCGTCGGAGGCCTTGAGCGCCACGCAGATATCTTCAAAGTCAAACCGGTGCAGCAGGGCCACCTGGTCCAGCGCGGCCTCGACCAGGGCCTCGGGCGTCACGCCGCCGTGCCGCGCCAGCAGGTCGGCGGGTAAGCTGCCGCCATTGACGCCCACGCGGATGGGGACACCGGCCCGCCGGCAGGCGTCCGCCACGGCGCGCACCCGCTCCGGCGCGCCGATGTTGCCCGGGTTCAGGCGGATCTTTGCGGCGCCCGCCGCCACCGCGTCCAGCGCCAGCCGGTGGTCGAAGTGGATGTCGGCCACCACCGGCAGCGGCGACGCCGCGCAGACCGCGGCCAGGGCGGGCACGGCCGCTCTGTCCGGCACGGCCGCCCGCACGATGTGGCAGCCGGCCGCGCGCAGGCGCTCAATCTGCGCCAGCGCGGCCGGCGCGTCGTGCGGGTCGGTGTTGAGCATCGACTGCACGGAAACATCGGCGCCGCCCCCGATGGTGACGCCGCCGACACGGATGGGTCTCGTATGCTCCCGCGTTGTCATGGCAAAGCCGCACTCACTTCCAGCCGAACAGGCGCAAAATGTCGTTGAAGAATACGAAAATCATCAGACCGAAGAAGAGGATCATGCCGGCGGCGTGGATATAACCCTCGTACTTGGGGTTGAGTGGTTTGCGCCGTGTCAGGGCCAGGAGGGCGTCGATGACGAGGAAGAACAGCCGGCCGCCGTCCAGCGCCGGCAGCGGCAGCAGGTTCATCGTCGCCAGGTTGATCGCGAGGAAGGCCGCGAGGCTCAGCAGGCCCATCGTCTTTACGCCCACCGTGGCCGTCTCGTCCTGCACGATGTCGTTGACGACACCGCCCATGCCCACGGGGCCCATCAGGTCGTCGACCTGTGCCCGGCCGCCGATGAGATCTCCGAGGCTCACCCAGACCAGACGCACATTGTCCACCGCGCCGTACCAGGCCTGTTGGAGCTTGACGCCCAGTGTGGGGGGGAGCCGCTCAAAGTAGAAGCCATACCGCAGGACGCCGTCTTCGTCGGGGACAGTCCGCGTCAGGGGCAGATCCCGCAGCGTCAGCCGCCGGCCGTCCCGCACCAGCGTGATGTCGAAGGGGTCTCCCGCGCCCAGTGACAGGAAGAGGACGATGTCCGCGTTTACATAGATGGCGTGGCCGTTGATGTTTACAATGCGGTCGCCGGGCAAAAAACCGCGCTCCCCCGCGAAGGCGAAACCGGGCATCGTGCCGGTGAGTTTCGTGTCCGCGTACCCCGTCGCCGGCAGATTGAGGATGACCAGCAGCAGGAGTCCGGCCAAAAAGTTCATCAGGGAGCCGGCCGCCAGCACGAGCGCGCGCCGGTGGCGCCTGGCGTTGGGAAAGGCGCGCGGGTCGTTTGGGTCTGGTTTCTCGTCCTCCGCCAGCGCGCAAAACCCCCCGATGGGGAGGGCGCGCAGGGAATAAAGCGTCTCGCCCTTCTGTTTCTTCCACAGCTTTGGGCCCATGCCTATGGCAAATTCATGGACACGAATGCCGGAAAGTTTGGCCGTGATGAAGTGGCCGAACTCGTGGGCCGTGATCAAAACGCCCAAGATCAAGATGAGCAGCAGAACCGATATGACGATCGAAAACAAAAGGCATTCTCCTCCAACGTGGGCCGCACACGCAACCCACAACCCAAATTCTTGTTAGTAACTTATTGCCGCGAAGCGGCAATAAGTTACTAACAAGGTGATTTTCCGCGGCGCGTGTGCGCAAAGGCGCGGGCCGCCCGGTCGGCTTCCAATATGTCCTCCAGAGAGCCGCCGGCCGCCGGCACGGCCGCGAGTGCCGCCGCCGCGAGCGCCGCGATGTCTAAAAACCCGATTTTGTTCTCTAAAAAAAGCGAAACAGCCGCCTCGTTGGCCCCGTACAGCACGGCGGGCGCCGCGCCGCCACGCGCGGCGGCCTCCCGGGCGAGGGCGAGCGCGGGAAAGGCGCCCTCGTCGGGGGGGGCGAACGTGAGCGCCGGGGAGGCCGCCCAGTCGGGCGGCGGCAGCGGCGACGGCACGCGCGCCGGGAAGGTCAGCGCGTACTGGATCGGCAGGCGCATATCGGGCGGTCCGAGCTGGGCCACCGTGGCGCCGTCCCGAAAGACGACCATCGAATGGACAACGCTCTGGCGGTGGACCACCACCTCGATGCGCGCCATCGGCACCGAAAACAGATACATGGCTTCGAGGCACTCCAGCGCTTTGTTCATCAGCGTGGCGGAATCGATCGAGATCTTGGGGCCCATCCGCCAGGTGGGGTGCGCCAGAGCCTGCGCCGGGGTGACGCGGCGCAGCGCGTCCCGGTTCAGGCCAAAGAAGGGGCCGCCCGACGCGGTGAGAACGAGCCGCTCGACCGCCCGCGGGTCCTCGCCGCGCAGGCATTGGAAGAGGGCGCTGTGTTCCGAGTCGACGGGGAGCAACGTGCAGCCCTGGGCGCGGACCGCCGCCGTCACCAACGCGCCCGCGCAGACCAGAGACTCCTTGTTGGCCAGCGCGAGGCGGCGCCCGGGGCGCAGGGCGGCCAGCACAGGCCGCAGGCCCGCGAGACCTGTGATCGCGGCCACCACCGTGTCGGCCGCCTCGCAGGCCGCCGCCTCACAGACCCCCTCGGGGCCCGAGAGCACGGCGACGGATGTGTCGGCCAGCCGGGTCTTCAGGTCGCGGGCGGCCTCCGGGTCGGCCAGAGCCACGGCCCGCGGGGCGAACCGCCGGGCCTGTGTCTCCAGCAGGCGGCTGTTGCGGCCGCCGGTCAGGCAGACCGCTGCGAGGCCGAGGTGCGAGAGAACCGCCAGCGTCTGTACGCCGACGGAACCGGTGGCGCCGAGCACGGACACACGGCGGGCGGGTTGCAGTGTCATACGGTCCCCTCCCAGAGCGGGAGCAGCGCGAGGAGCAGCTCGGTCATCGGCGCGGCGAACAGCAGGCTGTCGAACCGGTCTAAAATGCCGCCGTGGCCCGGCAACAGCGCG
>JAIRML010000107.1 GCA_031258665.1 Oscillospiraceae bacterium
ATGCCCGCCGCGAGCGCGGCGTAGGAGACCGCGGTACAGTCGGCGGCGTCCACACCCCGGGCCGCGTCCAGCGCGGCCGTCAGCGCCGTCAGGTCGAGCGCCCCGCCCAGGTCAAACCCGCTCCAGTCGATCCGCAGGCGCGCGGGCTGGTTCGCGGAGTCGCCCATGACCGGGACCGTCACATAGACGTAGGTGTACTCCTCCCCGGGTGTGACCTCCAGGCTGATCTCCTTCGGGTACCAGATGCCATTGTCCGGGTCGTCTTTTTTGGTCGGGCCGTAGGCGTCCGTCACGCCCTCATACACCGCGTGCACGGCGGCGGGGACGAGTGTGGACCGGTTGACGTCGAGGTTCCCCTCGTCGTCTATGTACCGCTCCGCGAACCGGGAGATCTCCGCCAGATACCCGCTCATGCCCACGAACGCCATCGGCCCGAAAAACAGGTGCGCATAGGCCTTGCCGCCGTCGACCACCAGACGGGACGCCCCGTGGTCAATGGCCGGGTTCCCCATGGACGTCTGGTTCATGCTGTAGTGCCAGAGCGCCGTCTTGTTCGCGAGGCTGTAGCTGCCGTCCGCAAAGCCGACGGCCAGGTCGCCTGTCGCCGCGAGCGCGGCCCGCGCGGCCGCCAGCGCCGCGACCTGTGCCGCGGCCTGCTCCTCGGTCAGGTCCTCATCCGCCTGGACGGCCTCCGCCGCCGCCACGGCCCGCTCCAGCGCCTGGTACGACGCCGCGAGATACCCCTCGCCGCCCGTCAGCAGGGCGCGGGCCGCCTCGATCGCGCCGTCCAGCGTCTCCTCCGGCGGCGTCTCCGGCGGGCGGGTCGTCGTCTCCGCCCGCGCAACCACCTCCGCCAGCGCGGCGGCGGCGGCTTTGACCTCCTCGGACGCGGGCGCGTCCGCGTCATAGACCGCCCAGGCCGCCGCCGCCGCCGCGGCCAGCGCCGCCTTGGCCCCGTCGCTCAGCGCGGGGGCCCGCAGCAGCCGGTTCGCCCGGTCGAGCTGCGCGCGGATGACGGTCCTGTCGTACCCCGCCAGCGGGTTGCCCCCCTCGACCCGCTGTACGTCGTGGATCATCCACAGCGCCTGGGCGGAGATCCGGCTGCCGTCGCCGATCGAGCCGGACATCCCGTCCATCATCGGGATGTTCAGCGCGACGCGGTAGTAGCCGTTCTCCGTCACATCCCCCAGCGGCACCGCCATCCGCGCGGGGTAGCAGATGTCGAGGGAGGAGGACCCCTGCGCGATGATGTCGATCTTCAGGCTGCCCGTCTCGGTCGCGTGGTAGGCGAGGTATTCCGCCTCCGCCCACGCCCCGTCCGCGCCGCGGTAGAAGGTTCGGCGCAGCCACCCGGTCAGATTCATGATGGGGGTGGACTGCAGCGCGAGGTACAATGTCCTCCGGCCGCCCTCCACCTCGATGTAGCCGACGTTGTCCCGGATGACAAAGGCGCTCATCGACACGTCGTCCGCGCTGGCGTTTTTGCTGAACACCCGCGCGCGGTAGAGGCCGTCCTCCGTGAGCGCCGCCGCCAGGTCGTCCGGCGCCCCCTTCTCAAGCAGCAGGTAATCGGCGTTCAGATCTTTCCACGCCCGCGTGACGACGGTCACCACGCCGGCCGCCGCGTCCAGGGTAAATTGCGGGTTGTAGGTGTTGCTGCTGCCGCCGAAGCGGTAGAGCGTCACGCGGTCCGCCGCCCACCCCTCGGGGATCGGGAGGCGCAGCGTCACCTCCTGCTGGGGCGACACGGGGCTGCCGCCGCTCGTGAGCGACGTGACGTAAAAAGCGTAGTGGGGCCCGTCCGCCCCCACCTTCGCGAACGCGGTGTACGCGCTGAACCGGTCCGGCAACACATGGCGCACCTCGTCGTAGTTCATACGCGCCGGCGCCGCGAAGACGCTGTCGCCCGGGATGTCGGACGACAGGCAAGACAGCGTCGCGCCGCTCTCCTCGTCGCGCAGCTCCAATGGCACCGCCGGCACCGGGTCGAGCCGGAGCCACCCGTGCAGATAGTTCGTGCGCGTCGGCCGTTCCGCGTCGTTGTTCGCCTCCGTCAGCACCCGGAGGTAGACGCCGAACGCCATGTCCTCGTACGTGAGGGTGAAGGTATCGTCCTCCGCGCTCGCGACGTTGTACACCGTCTCGAAGGTGGTGTTGTAGGTCTCGCACCAATAACTTCCGATGTCCGCGGCCGTCTTGGCCGCCTCGAAATCGCCCCTGTCCACGGCTCTCTCGACGGTCAGCACCGTATTCTCAGGCCCCGTCGGGGTCTTCAGCGCGAAGGTCGCCGTCAGCGCCCCGTCCGCCGCCGCAGTGACCGCCGCCGCGCTCTCCAAGATATCCGGCATGTTTACGGCGGTGCTGACAGCCACAGACCCGGCGAACGACGTGCGTCTCCCCTGTCTGACATTTGTCCACGCCCACCCGAGGGCGTGCGCGCCGGGCGCCGGGGCGAGCGTCTCCGGCAGCCGAAGGGCTCCGCCAGGCTCAAAGCACATGATCAGGTCGTAGGGCGCGCACTCGACACCGTACGTCGCATTTTCCGACAACAGGCGCGAATACGCCTTGATCAGCACCTCGTCCGTCAGGTTGGACACCGTGAACGAGAGACACCCCGTGTCGAGCTTCTCGTCCGCCCGTCTGTTTTCCACGTCTCTGCGGTAATATTCATCAAAGGCGGACAGGATGTATATTTTTTCATACAGGTCTCCGCCCTCGCGTAAACTCTCCAAGATGTACGCCGGGCAATTGAACGCGCCGGCCGGGAAGTAGTGAAAACACGGGTACGGGGCATTCTCCGCCGCCAGCAGCGCTTTTACCTCCGCCAGTTTCTCCTGTTTGACAATCTGGATGAAGTCGTAGGCGCTGTACGAGTTGTAGAGCAGCGTCACCGTGTACTCATCCCCGCTCTTTCGCACCAGCGCGCGCCTGTTGAACTGGATGTAAGGGGCTGTATTCCCACCGTCCAACTTTTTCTCTTCAATGCTGAACTGACCGCTGTAGAAGTTCAGCGGCACGGAGTATACGCCGTCCGCCAGCCCTGTGCTAGGGGCCTCTGGCCCTTCCTCTCCTTCCGCCGCCCACGCGCCTGCCGGCAGCAGAGACAACAGCATGACGCACGCGGCCAGCAGGGCCGCGGCCTTGCGCCCCAAGCGCACTCGCCTCCCCCCCCTGCCGCAGGACTTGAAATTCTTCTCCATGCTCCGACACTTCCCTTTCTCAAGCAAAAATGGCCGACTTTGCAACAAAATCGGCTGAAAGGGGCGGCGCCGCCGAATTTCGCCGGCGCCGCCCACTCTCCAGTCATCTTCCCGCACGCGCGGGTTCACCGCGGATTACTCCGTCGGCGGCACCGCTGGGATGGTGTTTAACTGCAGGGTGAAGTTTTGCCCACCGGGATGAGCACCGGTTCCTGGATAGTAAAACGCGATCGTGACAGGAATCCTAGCCACCGTGACACCGTTCACT
>JAIRML010000223.1 GCA_031258665.1 Oscillospiraceae bacterium
TTTGACTACAATTACGATAACATCAGCTTAGTGCAATTTGTCTGCCCTGTCAAGGGGCAATCCGCGTTTGTCATTTTTTTGTAACATTGCCCCCGTGACAAAAAAATACTTGACAGGACCGGACGCGCTGTGTTAAACTCACTACAATAACTAGTATTGCATATATGTTTAATATATTATCATGCGGGAAGCCGGCGTGCGAAGTAGGAGGCAAGAATGACGGAAAAAGAAATCAAACAGATTGCGATCTATGGCAAAGGCGGCATCGGAAAATCCACAACCACATCGAATCTCAGCGCCGCACTGTCCGATATGGGATACAAGGTAATGCAATTCGGCTGCGATCCCAAAGCGGATTCCACCAACACGCTGCGGGACGGCAGCTACATCCCCACCGTGCTGGACACCCTGCGGGAGAAGTCGTCGGTGGACGCCCACGATGTGATTTTCGAGGGCTTCAACGGCATCTACTGTGTGGAGGCCGGCGGGCCCGCGCCCGGCGTCGGCTGCGCGGGCCGGGGGATCATCACCGCCGTGGAACTCTTCAAGCACCAGCGCATCTTTGAGGAGCTGGCGCTCGACTATGTGATCTACGACGTCTTGGGAGATGTTGTGTGCGGCGGTTTTGCTGTGCCCATCCGGGAAGGGATCGCCCAGCATGTGTTTACGGTGTCGTCGTCGGACTTCATGTCCATTTACGCGGCCAACAACCTTTTCCGGGGCATTCAAAAGTACAGCCGCTCCGGTGGGGCGCTGCTCGGCGGCGTCATCGCGAACTCCATCAACCAGGGCTATTCGCGGGAGATTGTCGACGACTTTGTCTCCCGCACCAGCACACAGGTGGTCGAATATGTGCCCCGGTCCATCACGGTGACGCAATGCGAGCTGCAGGGCAAGACGACGATCGAGGCCGCGCCGGACTCCAAACAGGCGCAGGTCTACACCTCCCTCGCCGAACACATCGCGGCGCACGAGGTCTCCACGATCCCCGCGCCCCTCGGCGTAACCGAGTTGCAGCAGTGGGCCGCCCACTGGTCCGACAAGCTGCTGCTCCAGGCCGAGGGCAAAGTCGCGGCGGGCGAGGCGATCTGACGCCGTTGGTCCTCAGTCGGCGGCGGAAAATTTCCGACGAAATTCCCGCTTGCGATTTTGCGGAGACTGTGCTATACTGCTCTTGTTGGACAGCGGCAAACGCGTAGAATTCCTAACGAATTCTGCGCGTTTTTCTCGTCTGTACGGCGTAGGTTTCAGGTACCTTTACTCCGATAAAGAGTCCGTGATTTCACTCGTTTTGAGGAGGAAGGCATTATGGAAACCAAAAATCAGGGCGGGGCTTCCGCGTTCATGCTCAAGGAGCCTGTGCGAAAGCTCCTGCCGAAGTTCGCGATCCCCTGCGTGGTGTCACTCATCATCTCCTGCCTGTACAACATCGTTGACCAGATATTCGTCGGCCAAGGCATAGGCTATCTCGGCAACGCGGCGACGGGCATCATCTTCCCGATAACTGTGGTCGGCTGGGGCATTTCGTTGCTGTTCGGCGACGGCGGCGCGGCTTTTTTAAGCATTTCGCAGGGCGCGGGCGACACGAAGGTCGCGGGCAAGTCCGTTGCGAACAGCGTCATATTCTCATTCTTGACCGGCGCGGCTCTCATTCTTGTGTGCTATCTCGCGGGCAACGGGCTCTTGTACGCGCTCGGCGCGACGGACGCGACGATTGCGCTTACCCGCGAATACGGCTCCGTCATTTTCGCGATGATGCCGATTGCGCTTGCGGGGCAGACGCTTGTGACGATCATCCGCGCGGACGGCAGCCCGAAATACGCGATGTTCACAATGCTCGTCGGCGGCGCCCGCGGCGGACATATTGGCGATGGCGATAAGTGTCGTTGTAATCGCTGCGGCATGGAGGAGGCTTGGAGAAAGCTGAAACACGCGTCGGCGCGCACGGCCGGCGCCACAGACGGCAAGAAACGGCGCAACCCGTTGTGTCTTAACGGGCCGCGCCGTTTCTTGCCGCCAAACTCGGGGAGGCGCCGTGCCTGGCGGCGGCGGCACAAATTCTTTCCTTCTATTTTTCGCCCGCGTTTGGTATAATAAGAGCGGCCTCGTCCCCGCGGCCGGGCCGGCACGGTGAAAATGCCCGCCGTGAATTTTCATCCCATCCATTCCCAACCGTCAGGAGGGTTTTTTTTGCTCGATCGTCAGGACATTCTCGCTGTGTGCCCCGACATACCGGTGCTGGTCGGCGAACCGATGCGCCGCCACACCTCCTTTGCGATCGGCGGCCCGGCCGATCTGATGGCGCTGCCAAACAGTCCGGCGGCGCTGGCCGCGCTGCTCACACTGGCCCGGCGGCGGGAGACGCCGGTGCTGCTCATGGGCAACGGCACCAATCTGCTGGTGAGCGACCGGGGCGTGCGCGGCCTCGTCATCAAGACACACAGCGGACTCTCCGGCCTCAGGCGAAGCGGCGAGTGTGAGATCGTCGCCGGCTGCGGCGCGCTGCTCTCCGAGCTGGCCTCGGCGGCGGCCCGGTGGGGGCTCTCCGGTCTGGCCTTTGCCCACGGCATCCCCGGCACGGTGGGCGGCGCCGTCTATATGAACGCCGGCGCCTACGGCGGCGAGATGAGCCATGTGGTGCGGCGTACCTCGTATGCGGGCACGACGGGCCAGTTCGGCGTGCTGACCGGGCCCGCGCACGAATTTTCTTACCGTCGCAGCTTCTTTACCGGCCATCGCGGCGCTTTTGCCCTGGAGATCACTTTGACGCTGACACCCGGGGACCCGGAGGCGATCCGTGCGGAAACCGAGGCGCTGGATGAGCGCCGCCGCACCTCCCAGCCGCTGGCCCTGCCCAGCGCGGGCAGTGTATTCAAACGGCCGCCCGACGGGCACGCCGCGCCTCTGATCGAGGCCTGCGGCCTGAAGGGCGCCCGCGTCGGCGGGGCGACCGTGTCGGATAAGCACGCCGGCTTCATCGTCAACAACGGCGGGGCCACCTGCGACGACGTACGCCGGCTGATCGAACAGATTCAAGAACGGGTGCGCGCCGAGACAGGTGTGCAGCTGGAACCGGAGATCGGGCTGGTGGGCGACTTCGGCGCCGGAGGCGCCGCGCGAGGGGGAGAGCGATGAAATTTCTCGTTGTGTCGGGGCTGTCGGGCGCCGGCAAAAGTCAGGTGGCCACGCTGCTTGAGGACATGGGCTACTTCTGCGTGGACAACATGCCGGTGCAGCTCATCCCGCGGTTTGCCGAACTGTGTATGGCCTCCGAGGGCAAGTACGACCGCGTGGCGCTGGTGACAGACGTGCGCTCCAACCGCTCCTTCGACGAGCTGTTCCAAGCCCTCGGAGAACTGTCGGAACTGGCGTGCGGGTACCAGATCCTCTTTGTGGAGGCCACCCCCGAGATCATCATGCAACGCTACAAGGCCACCCGCCGCCGCCATCCGCTGGCTGTGGACGGGCAGCCGATGGAGGACACCGTCGCGCACGAATTTCATATGTTGGAGTCCGTGCGCAGCCAGGCGGACTACATTGTGAACACCTCCGTCATGACGACCAACCAACTCCGCGATCACCTGCGCGACCTGTTCTCCGACGGCCCGCAGGCCCGGGTCATGGTTGTCATGGTCGGTTCGTTCGGCTTCAAATACGGGGTGCCGCGCGACTCGGACCTCGTGTTCGACGTGCGTTTTTTGCCCAACCCCTTCCATGTCTACGAGCTCCGCCCGCTCACCGGCAACGACCAGGAGGTCTTCTCCTACGTGAACCGATTTCCGGAGACGCGGGAGTTTTTCTCGCTGCTCAAGGGGCTGATCACCTTCTTGCTCCCCCAGTATATAGAGGAGGGCAAGACTTCCCTGGTCATCTCCATCGGCTGTACGGGCGGCCGCCACCGCTCGGTGGCCATCGCCCGGATGTTGCACGCGTACGTCGGGGAGATCGGTTATCGCGCCACGCTGACCCATCGGGACATCGCCAGGGGGTGAAATCCGTGTCGTTCTCTTCAGATGTCAAACAGGAGCTGTGCCGCCTGCCGGCGGACAAGCCCTGCTGTGTCAAGGCGGAGATCTACGGCGCGCTGCTATTCGGCCACACATTCCGGGCGAGGGAGATGCGGGTCGTCACCGAGAGTCTGCCCGTGGCCGGGCGGTTGGCGTCGCTCTGCCGCGCCGCCTTTGGGTTTGATTTTGATCGGCGTCCCGCCGGCCGGCCGCCGGCCGGCAAGGCGACGCTGCTGCTTTCAGACCGGGCCAAACTCTCCGCGGCGCGCGAGGCGTTCGGCTACGGCCCCGCCGACGCGGCCGCGCTGCACCTCAACAACGCGGTGCTGGAGGACGAATGTTGCACACGCAGCTTCATACGCGGGGCTTTTCTCACCGGCGGCTCGATGATGCGGCCGGATCGAAAATACCACCTGGAGCTCGCCACCCCCCACGGGCCGCTCAGCCGGGAGACTCTGGCGCTTCTGCGCGCCCTGGACTTCACGCCCCGCATCACATTGCGCGCCGGCCACCACGTGATCTACCTGAAGTCCAGCGAGCAGATTGAGGATTTTCTAACCGCCGTCGGCGCGCCGCGCGCCGCGCTCACGCTGATGGAGACCAAAGTGGAAAAGGACCTGCGCAACCGGGTAAACCGGAAAGTCAACTGCGAGACGGCGAACCTCAGCAAGACCGTCGCGGCCTCAATGGAGCAGATCGACGCCATTGAGCGTCTGCGCGTCAGCCCCCTGTGGGAGGCCCTGCCCGCCTCCCTGCGCGAGACCGCCGAACTGCGTCTGCGTTATCCGGACCAGCCTCTGACCGAACTCTGCGCGCGCTTTAACCCGCCGCTCGGCCGTTCCGGCCTCAACCACCGACTGCGGAAACTGACGGCGCTGGCCCGGGAGGCAGCGCGCGGCGGATAAGGCAACCCACGTTGGGAACTGTGCAACAATAACTTGCACAGCTCCATAAGGAGGGGACACCGTGACCGACTTTGTCCACCTGCACCTGCACACCGAATACAGCCTGCTGGACGGGGCCTGCCGGATCGACAGACTGATGGCGCGTCTCCGGGAGATCGGGCAGGACGCGGCGGCCATCACCGACCACGGCGTCATGTACGGCGTGGTGGACTTCTACAGAGCGGCCAAGGCCGCCGGCATCCGGCCGATTCTCGGCTGCGAAGTCTATGTGGCCCCGCGCGGCCGGGGCGACCGGATCCACGAGCTGGACGCGGAGCCGGGGCATCTGATCCTGCTGTGCGAGAACGAGGCGGGGTATCGCAACCTCTGCCGGCTGGTCAGCCGGAGTTTTTCCGAGGGGTTTTACATCAAGCCGCGCGTCGACCGGGCGCTTCTTGCCGAATACGCCGGGGGGTTGATCGTCCTCTCGGCCTGTCTGTTTGGCGAGGTGTCCCGCCTGTTGCTCAAAAACCGCTACGAGGAGGCGCGCGACACCGCGCTGTGGTACCGCGACACCTTTGGGGCGGACAACTATTTTCTGGAACTCCAAGATCACGGCCTGCCGGAATCGGCCGCCGCCGCCGCGGGGATCCTCCGGATCCATGAGGAAACGGGCATCCCGCTTGTCGTGACGAACGACGCCCACTACCTGACCCGCGAGGACGCCTATACACAGGACGTCCTCATGTGCATTCAAATGAACAAGACCGTCGACGACCCGGACCGCATGCGCTTTTCTTCTCAGGAGCTCTATGTAAAGACAGGCGACGAGATGGCCTCACTCTTCCCCGCGCACCCGGAGGCCATGCGCAACACGCGGCGCATCGCCGACCGCTGTCGGGTGGACTTCACCTTTGGCGCGCACCACCTGCCCCGCTTTTTGCTGCCGGACGGGCAGCGCGACAGCCTCTCGTTTTTGCGGCAAAAGAGCTTTGAGGGCTTTGCCCGCCGTTACCCGGACCCGCCGGACACCTACCGAGCGCGGCTCTCCTACGAACTCGATATGATCGAACGCATGGGTTTTGTCGACTACTTCCTCATCGTCGGCGACTTCATCGACTTCGCGCGCAGCCGCGATATCCCGGTCGGGCCGGGGCGCGGCTCCGCCGCCGGCAGCATGGTGTCGTACTGCTTGGGGATCACCGACGTGGACCCGATGAAGTACGACCTGTATTTTGAACGCTTTTTAAACCCGGAACGGGTGAGTATGCCGGACATCGACATCGACTTCTGCTACATCCGCCGGCAGGAGGTCATCGACTATGTCATCGGCAAGTACGGGGCCGACCATGTGGCGCAAATCGTCACCTTCGGCACCATGGCGGCGCGCGCCGCCATCCGGGATGTGGGCCGTGCGCTCGGCTACACTTACGCCGAGGTGGACGTCGTGGCCAAGCTCGTGCCCTTCGCCCTCCACATGACGCTGGAAAACGCCCTCAAACTTTCTCCCGGGCTGCGGGACATGTGCCGCGACGACCCCCGCATCGACAAACTGATCCGAACGGCTCAGGCGCTGGAGGGTATGCCCCGGCACGCCTCAACCCATGCCGCGGGCGTCGTGATCACGGCCCGTCCGGTCTCCGAATACGTGCCTCTCGCCAAAAACGACGAGGCCATTGTCACCCAGTTTCCGATGAACACACTGGAAGAGCTGGGGCTGCTCAAGATGGACTTCCTCGGCCTGCGCAACCTGACCGTGCTGCGCGACGCCGAGATCATGATCCGCCGCAGCGTGGATTTTCGTCTCTCCGACATCCCGGAGGACGACGCGGAGACCTTCGCGATGCTGGTCGCCGGCAAGACCTCCGGGGTCTTCCAGCTCGAGTCGGGCGGCATGACCGGCGTATGTGTGGGCCTCCAGCCGCAGTCGATCGAGGACATCACCGCGGTCGTTGCGCTGTTTCGGCCCGGCCCCATGGATTCTATCCCCCGTTTCATCGAGAGCAAACATCACCCGGAGAAGGTCACCTACCGGCACCCGATGCTGCGGGACATCTTACAGGTGACATACGGCTGCATCGTCTACCAGGAACAGGTGCTGGAGATCTTTCGCAAAATGGCCGGTTTTTCGCTGGGCAAGGCCGACATGGTGCGCCGCGCGATGTCGAAGAAGAAGATGAAGGAGCTGGCGCGCGAGCGCGAGAACTTCCTCCGCGGCAACGCCGCCGAGGGGATCCCCGGCGCCGTTGTAAACGGCGTGGACGCCGCCGCCGCCGAGGCGATCTTCGACGAGATCATGGACTTCGCGAACTACGCCTTCAACAAG
This sequence comes from Oscillospiraceae bacterium, assembly GCA_031258665.1. Classification (GTDB taxonomy): domain Bacteria; phylum Bacillota; class Clostridia; order Oscillospirales; family UBA929; genus JAIRTA01. The sequence continues at coordinate 7,218 of JAIRML010000223.1, forward strand.
GCGCACGCTGTCTCCTACGCCGTGATCGCCTACCAAACGGCATACCTGAAATGCCACCACCCCCGCGAATACATGGCGGCGCTCCTCACCTCCGTGCTGGACTGGAGCGGCAAGGTCGCCGAATACATTGCGGAGTGCCGCGAGATGGGCATCTCCGTCTGCCCCCCCGACATCAACACCTCGGAGGACGGTTTTACGGTCGGGCCGGACGGCCGGATCCTCTTTGGCCTCGTGGCCGTAAAGAACGTCGGCCGGGCGCTGATCCGGGACCTGCTGTCCGAGCGGGCCAAGCGGGGGCCGTTTGTCTCTCTCCAGTCCTTCTGCGAGCGAATGTTCGACGCCGACCTCAACCGGCGCGCCGCGGAGAGCCTCATCTACTGCGGCGCGATGGACAGTTTCGGCGCGTCCCGCGCGGCGCTGCTCGCCGCGTACGAGCCCATCATGAGCGATTTGGAAGCCGCCCGCCGCAAGAATCTGGAGGGGCAGATCGACTGGTTCAGCGGCGTGGGCGGGGGCGGGGAGCGCTCCGAACGGCCGCTGCCGGATGTGCCGGAGCTGCCGCTGCGGGAGCGCATGGCCAAGGAGAAGGAGTACACCGGGCTGTTCCTCTCCGGGCATCCGCTGGACGCCTACCGGGAGGAACTGCGCCGCACGGGCGCGACGCCGGTGCGGCGGATTTTAAACGATTTTTCGCAGGAGGGCGGGCCGACGGTCTTTCGGGACGAGCAGCGCGTAACACTGGCGGGTCTGCTCACCGCGGTGCGCACCAAGACCACCCGCAACAACTCCCTCATGGCCTACGTGACCCTGGAGGACACGACGGCCTCCACCATCGAGCTGCTGGTGTT
>JAIRML010000308.1 GCA_031258665.1 Oscillospiraceae bacterium
ATAATGTCCGCGTCTTCCAGGCGGAATATGAGGAGGAGACCTACAACGCCTACGGCGGCGACTGGGGCGAGACGGTCACCGACAACAGTTTCTGCGGCAACGGCATCTTCTTTGCGACCCGCGACCCGAAACCGGTGACGCAGGAAGTCAAAAAGGCACACCAGGAGGTCTGGTTTGAGGCCGCCGACCTGGCCAGAGGCAGGGTGAAAATCACCAATGAGTTCCTAAACACCTCGCTGAGCCGCTACGACCACACCTGGGTCATCAAAGAGGACCACAAGGTGGTCTCCTCCGGGGCATTGAACCTGAATGTGGCGCCGCTGGCCAGCACGGTGGTGCAGATCGACACCGGCAGCCTGACGGTAAAACCGGGCGCGGAATACTTCCTCGAATTTACATCGGCGCTGAAAGAGGACGAAGTGTGGGCCCAGGCGGGGCATGTGATCGCATCTGCCCAGTTCAAGCTCCCGATCGGCGCCCAGGACGACACCTTTGCCCTCGACCCGGAGACAGTCCCCGCGTTTACCGGGGTGGAGGAGAGCGACGCCGCGGTGATCGCCAAGGGCGAGCGGTTCCAGATCACATTTGACAAGACCAAGGCCGAGATCACGAGCTTTGTGTCCGACGGAAAAGAACTGTTGCAGCGCGGTCCGTTTGTCGACCCATGGCGCGCCCCCGGCGACAACGACAAAAACTATGACAGCAGCTACAAAAACGCGTGGGCGAACGCGCGCGTCGACGAGCTGCGCGTCCAACAGAGCGGGAACACCGTCAACATTGAGGTGAGTTCCACGCTCACAGCGGCCCGTAGCGCGAAAAACGTCACACGCTACACGATCTATGGGAGCGGCGACGTCGTCGTAAACAACGTGCTCTATCCGGGCGCGGGCTCCGCGCTCCTGCTGCGGGTCGGCATGAAGATGTATCTGGCGGAGGGCCTGCGCAACATGGAATACTATGGCCGCGGGCCGATGGAAAACTACTCCGACCGCAATGTGGGCAGTCCCGTCGGCGTCTACGCGGGCCGGACGGAGGACCAGTACGTGCCCTATCTGCGCCCGCAGTTCTTCGGCAACCGCACGGATGTCCGTTGGATCTCGGTGACGGACGACGAGGGGGCCGGCCTGCTGGTGACAGCCCGCGACCTGATCAGTGCGGGGGCCAGCCACTACGATGAAAAGGATTTTGAAGACCTGCGGCACATGTATCTCGCGCCGAAGAGCCCGTATGCCGTCTTAAACATCGATTGCGCGCAAGCCGGTGTCGGCAGCGGGGCGTGCGGGCCGGTCACGCTGGCCAAGTACCAGCTCCCGGGCTCCGGTTCGTACGAATACACCTACCGGCTCACCCCGATCGGCGCCGCGCACACCACGGACACCAAGATGGCCGAGAGCAAACGCCTCTTCGACGTGGTGCGCAGCGAGGTCAGCGCCATCTATGTCGACGGAAAACCCCTGAGCGGCTTTGACGCCAATGTGAGCGCGTACACGCACCGCACTCTCACGGGCGGGGCCGCCGAGACCCCGGTGGTCACCGTGTCGGCGCCGCCGAGCGTGTCGGTCGAAGTGACACAGCCCGACAGTCCGGAGGGGGCGGCCACGGTGCGGGCCACGGTCGACGGGGAGACAAAGACCTATACGATCGCCTTCCAACGGGTCGACCAGATCTACGCGAGCGACATCGCGTGGCTGCGGGCGGAGACCGAATGGGACACAGTCCGCCGGGATCAGAAAACGGAGAGCGGAGCCAAGATCACCATCACCATGCCGGGCGGCGTCAACCAGAGCTTTGACAAGGGCATCGGAGCCCACGCCTATTCCGAGGTGCTGATCGACATCGAGAGCCTGGGCGCCGATATGTTTGAGGCCTGGGTGGGCGTGGATGTGGAGCAGAGATCTCCCAACGCCAACGTCGAGTTTCTCGTGTATGTGGACGATGTCCTGGCCTTCCAGAGCGGCATCATGAGATATCTCACGCCGGCCGCGCGGGTGCAGGTCCCCGTGACCGGGGCCAAACATCTCCTGCTGGTGACGACCCTGGGCAGCGACAACCGCAACGCCAACGACCACGCCGACTGGGCCGACGCAAAGTTCACAAGGTTTGTGCCCACGGAGGTTTCCGCGCTCCGGCTCGGCGAAGAGACCAAAACCGTCTCCGTGGGGAGTGAGTTCCCCCTGCGCGCCGTGAGTGTCTGCGACGACGGCAAAGAGGCGCTGCTGCCAGTGACGTGGGAGATCCTTCAAGAAGAGCCTGTGCTGGCGCTCCGGGAGGAGGGCAACCCCGCCGTGTTCGGGGCGCTGCAGCCCGGGCAGGTACAGATCAAGGCCACATCTCAGATGAATCCCGCGGTGTTCGAGGTCTGCACAGTGGTGGTCGAAGAGGATGAACTGCCGCCGCCGGACGACGCGGTGACGGGTATCCGGGCCAGCCTGAGCAGCTTGGTTCTGCGTGTCGGCGAATCCTGTGAACTTCGTGCGCGTGTGCTCCCGGCCTACGCCGCAAACCAGGGCTATGTGTGGACTCGGACGGAGGGCAGCAATGTCGCGTTTACCGAGAATGAAGACGGCAGCCTGACGGTGCAGGCCCTGGGCGATGGCACTTCCGTATTTACCGTCACGTCGGAAGAAGGCGGCTTCACCGACCGGTGCGTCGTCACGGTGGTCAGCGGCCTCAGCGCATCGGCCGCCATGTCGGCGGAGGACCAGGATGTCACTGTGGACGTCACGGTCCAGCAGAGCGAACCGGACCCGGTGGCCCTTCGGGTCATCGCCGCCGTGTATGACAGGGGCGGGCGGCTGTTGACGGCGGACACCCAGGTGTGCGAGGCCATAGGGCAGAAGATCGTCCCCTTCCGCTTCGACGCCTCCGGTTACCCCGCGTTGTATACGGTGAAGGTCTTCCTCTGGACACAGGACGACTGCGCGCCGCTCCTGCCGGACATCACGCTGGAGTAAACGGATGCCAATGCCCTCTGATCACTTCTCAGAGGACGCAAAATTGTAAATTAATGGATATTCGACTGTCATAATTGCATATCAATACACAACAGAGCCTCGAAGCAAACGCTTCGGGGCTCTGTTGCTATGGCGCCAAATATGACGAAAGAAAGCAAAAAGAAAAGGAGAGAATTTCCAAATGTGAAAATGTATAGAATAACAACCCATGCAGGGACTGTCGAAAATGTTGCGGCCCAGCGGATTGCGCGGGTCGGCGGGATGCGTCCGAAAGCGTGGCGGCTGTCTTGTGTGCAGAAAAGCGGCCGCCGGTGGGGGCCGTTTGCGCAGGCGGTCTTCGCCCCGAGCAGGCGCCAGGCCGCCACGCGCGGTCAGAAGAAAACAGTCAGGACAACTGGTAGTCAAGCAATGAAAATGAAAAAGGAAAGCAAACAAGGGGGTGATGCCAGAAAAAGATTCAAAGCCAAACAATGGGCCTCCTGACATGAGGCCGCAGACCGGGAGGCATCCGATCTGCGGGATGTACAAACAAGAAAAGGAGAAGAGAATTCCATGAAATTCAATGTAAAAAGGAAAGCAATGAAACGGACCCTATCTGCGGTGATGACCGCGTGTATGTTGCTGGGGATGATGGGCGGCGCGCGGATTTCCGCCGCTCCGGTTTGGGACGACCCGCCGGCGGGTGTCGCGCAGGGCATCAATTCGTCGCTCATCGACATTGAGCTGACCGGTTTTAAGGGGAGCAGGATAGAATATATGAAAATCCCGCTTCAGGAGCCGATCGAACCGGATAAGTACGATTACGTGATGGATGTCGATATGAAGCAGTTCCCGACCGCTGACAAATGCTTTTATGTGAAGCCCGTCGCGTATGATCCAAACGCCACGTTTATCATCAACGGAACGCCGTGCGATTTTAATGTGCCTTACCGGTTTGACATTCCGAGCGTCGCTTTCAGCGGCGATATGCAGGTCGCTGTCTGCACCATTGTGGTTACGTCGGGGGACGGCCAAAATCAATCAACATACACGCTGACGGCGAGAAGTCAGGATCTCTATGACAGAGTCAAAGTCACCGTTTTGGAAGAAGATCTTCCCAATAAAAGAGGCGTGTATCAGATCACCAGCATCGACGGCTTTACGACCTCGGAGGACGCGAGCCTTTTCATCGGCAGTGACAGGGCGCTGCTCTTCGACGCGCTGAACCAGGGCGGCAACGGCTCGCGCAGGGGCGGCGACCTCAAAAACACCATATACGACATACTGACGACCAAATTCGGCGACGATGAGCAATATCCGCTGCCAGACATCGCCTCGCGGGTTTACAGCAGTCATCTGACGCAGCCCAGCATCGGCATCCCCAGCGGCCAGTCCGCGCTGAACGACATCAAGATCAGCTCCTTCAAGGGAGGCAGGCTTGAACCGTACCGCATCGAGCTCGACGAACCTGTCGATGTAATGACATGGCAAAAACGTGATTTCACGGCCACGATGGACTGGGGCAGCCGGACAAGCAATGTAGTCTACATCACGCCCGAAACATTTTCAGCCCGTGACGGCGCTCTGATGATGTTCAGGA
>JAIRML010000040.1 GCA_031258665.1 Oscillospiraceae bacterium
CGCGCGGCGCGACGGGTCGCTGAGGAAGAAGGTGATGCAAACGGGCGTGTTCGGGCAGAACAGCCGCTGCTAGACGGCGGCCCGCGAAACAGGACAGAATTGTTTTTTATTGCCGCGGAGCGGCAATAAAAAACAAGCATTTTGGGCTGCGGAGGCAGCCCATGTTGGATGAGGATGTGAAAGGACGGAAGATTTGAATGAAAAAAATGTTATCCCTTGCGATGGCATTCGTGATGGCGCTCGCCCTCGTTCCGGCCGCGCCGCCGCAAGCGGCGGCGGCGGAGGGGGAGATCGTCTTTGACGAGGCCACCTTCCTGGCCCGGTATCCTCTGGCGGGTGACGCCAACGACACCCAGCGCAACCAGCGCCACGCGGCCCTGTCCGGCACGGGCGCGACGTTTGTCGCCGACACCAGCAGCAACAGTTTCGGCACGGTGCTTCAACTGTCCGGCGGGTCGAAGGGCACGGGCGCGGTGGTGCTGCCGGGCGACGCCGTCTTCGGCTTCGAGTCCGGCGCGCCGGTAAACAACATCACAGTGGCCACGTGGGTGTACCCGAGAGCCAATACAAACTACGCCAGGATCTTTGATTTCGGCACCGGCACAACGCGCAACTTCTACTTGGAGCAGCGGCGCAGCAATTCGTCGGGCGTCACCGCCCGGTTTACCGTGGGCGGGTCCGGCGCCGAAGCGGCCACGCCGAACGGCTCCTTCACGATGTCGCCCAACACCTGGTACCATGTGGCCGTCGCGGTGGAAGGCAGGGCCATGCGTCTGTATGTGGACGGTGTTCTCCGCGGCCAGACGACGATCCCGGCCGATCTCAGCAGTGTTTTCAGCACGACGCCCGCCAACAACCTGTTGTACATCGGCCGTTCTCAATACGGCGACAACGACATGAACGGCCGGTTCTCCGACTTCGCCGTCTTCAACAGGGCGCTCACGGCGGATGAGATCAATTACATCCGCAATTTGAAGTTCACCGATGAAAATGTGGCCGCCAGCGATCTGAGCATGGTGGTAAGCGGCCTCGGTACGCTGACAAACCGCACGGAAAATTTCACGCTGCCCGCCACGACGGCCAGCGGCTCCGCCGTTGTCTGGACATCCAGCAACGACGCGCTGGTCAACGCGGAGACAGGCGTTGTCACGCGCCCGCCCAGTTCCAATCCGAACCAGACGGAGACGGCCGTGCTCCACGTGAAAGTCACAAAGGGCGAGGCGGTGGCGGAGAGAGACGTGACCGTGACGGTGCTCAAACTGCCCTCCGATGAGGAGATTGTCGCCGGCGACAAGGCGGCGCTCACCCTCGAGACGGGCCTCCTCACAGAGGACATCGCGCTGCCCGGCAGAGGGGCGCTGGGCTCAACCGTCACATGGACGTCCAGCGCGCCGCAGTATCTGTCCGAGACCGGCGCCGTCACCCGCCCGGCCGTCGGCGCCGACAACGAACCGGTCACGCTGACGGCGACGATCGAGTTTGGCGCGGCGTCGGACACAAAGACATTTGACTTTGTTGTCAAGGCGGCGGTGGATGTGCCGGTCCTTCTGGGTGTCCCCGAGGTGGATTACACCGCCAGAACCGGGGAACTCCCCAGGCTCCCCTACTATGTGAACGGGATTTACGCCGGGGGCGTGAACGGCCCTCAGGTGCGCGTCAGCTGGTCCACACTGGCGGTCCAAAACACAAACACGGCGGAGATCAACAAATACCAGAGCCCGGGCGTCAACACGGTGGCGGGCACCGTGTACGGCGCGAATGGCGTCACGGCCTTTGCCGTCACCGCCCATGTCACCACCGTCGAAGCGAACAACGATTCCCAAATCTGGGTGACGAGGACGCTGCGGGAAGGCGTCGCGCCGTCGGCGACGGTGACGGTCAACAACACAACGGCCGGGTCGTACCGGACCAACGCGATCGACGCGATCTACGACGCGGACGGCAGATTTGTCCGGCTGGCGGTTGAGCCCTTTGCCATCGACCCCGGCGAGGAGGAGAGTGTCCGGCTGGCGCTGCCGGAGGTCGACGACGTGGCGGGCCTCACGCAGAGGGTGTTTGTGTGGGACGACGAAACAAACGTGCCTCTGGACACAGATCTCTTCGCGCGGGAAAACGACGACCCGGAACTGGAACTCGCCAAATTCCCCTATTCCGACGTGGTCCTTGAGAACAACCCGGACGGGTCCACGCCTGTCCTCAAAGGCAACACGGAGAGAATGATCAACGGGCTGTTAAACTGCGATGACGACAGGTTCCTCTATCTGTTCCGTTACACCTTCAGCTTGGATACGAAAGGCGCCTCCGCTCTCGGCGGCTGGGATACCGTGACGACAAAGCTGCGCGGTCACGCCACCGGCCACTATTTGTCGGCGCTGGCACAGGCGTATCTGTCCACGGCGCGGACCAACCCCGCGCAGCACGAACGGTTTGAGGAAAAAATCGACTACATGGTCGACGAGCTGTACGCGATCTCCCAGCTGGCGCAGGGCGACCCGGCCGACATCCCCGTGGGCCCCGGCAAGACGGCCTACACCACGCAGTTCGCCACCCCCAACATGCGGACAGACTATGAGAACTGGGGCGAGGGCTTCATCAGCGCCTATCCGCCGGATTCGTTTATCATGCTGGAGCGCGGCGCCACATATGGCAGCACGGACGCGCAGATTTGGGCCCCCTACTACACGCTGCACAAGATTTTGGCGGGCCTTGTGGACTGCTACGAGGCGACGGGCAACGAAAAAGCCCTGGCCATTGCCACGGGCATGGGCATCTGGGTGTACAGGCGTCTCAGCACGGTCCCGCAGGCCACGCTCAACAGCATGTGGAACCGCTACATCGCGGGCGAGTACGGCGGCATGAACGAAGTGATGGCGAGGATGTATGACATCACGGGCGACGAGCGGCTGCTGGCGGGGGCCAAGCTGTTTGACACCATCGACTTCTTCTTCGGCAGCAACAGCACGCTCGGTTCCCGAAACGGCACAAACGGTATGGCCGGCAACGTGGATACCATCCGGACGAAACACGCGAACCAGCATCTGCCGCAGATTGTCGGGACCATGCGCGAATACGACGCCACGGGCGACATCAAGTACTATCAGATCACCCGGAACTTCTGGGAAAAGGCTGTCAACAGCTACTCCTACAGCATGGGCGGCGTGGCCGGGTATACCGGCAACTCAGAGGCGTTTGTCGCGACGCCGGACATCCTCTATCAGCCCGGCACATCCGGCCCGGGAATCCATGGAGGCACCTACACAGGAAACGGCGACATGTGCGAGGGCTGCGCCACATACAACATGCTCAAAATCTCATCGGCCCTGTTCCAGCATGACCCGGACGCGAAATATATGGACTACTACGAGAGGGCGCTCTACAACCAGATCGCCGCGATCATCCAGCCCACCGGCGTGGGCACCGTGTATCATTTCGCGCAGACGCCGGGCGCCGCCAAGTCCTATGGCAACACAAACCTGACAGGGTTCTCCTGCTGCAACGGGACAGGCATCGAAAACCACACGAAGTATCAAGACTCCATTTATATGCGCAAAGGCGACGACGAGCTGTATGTGAACCTGTATATCCCCTCCACGCTGTACTGGAAAGACGGTCTCACCGTTCGGCAGTCCACCGGTTACCCCAACAGCGACACGACAACGCTCACCGTGGCCGGCGGCGGCGACTTTGCGCTCAACCTGCGCATTCCGTATTGGGCCTCCAACGGCTTTGCGGTGCTGCTGAACGGAGAGCCGCTCGACATCGCGGCCGACCCCTCCAGCTACGTCGTGATCGACCGCGTATGGAGCGACGGCGACACCGTGACGCTGACGATCCCCATGGATTTCCATATTTTCGAGACGATCAACCGGCCGAACATCGCGTCTGTTCTCTATGGACCCATCGTCCTCGCCGCCTCTGAGACGGCGGTGCAGCCCACATTCCGCAAGGTCACGCTGGACGGCGCGGACCTCTCCAACAGCATTGCCATCGACCCGTCCACGCTGACGGCGCAGACAAACGGCGTCACTCTCAAGCCGCTGTACACTTACAACACGCAGAGGTATTCCACATATCTCGACATCGCGTTGGAGAAGTGACCGGTGACCGGCCGGACGCGGCCGGCGCGCGCGAGCGCAAGCCCATAACGCGCCGCCCCAAGGCGTTCGCTCTCATCTTCAACGAATGTGCGTGTGCAGCGCCGCTTCCCGGCCGTTTCGGGATTCGTTGTGTGCAGGGGTGAGAGAGAAAGCCGCGGACAAGCCCGGGTCTCAAACCATCGACTCCGGCGGCGGCGGAGGTTTTCTGAGGAGTCTTTTCGGTTCCGCGGCGGCGGAGAATATTTGCGACGCAGAGCGGCAGCGCAGCACTGGGCTTCCCCGCCCCCGCGGGGGCGGGGAAGCCTTTGCGACGACAAAAAACAAGAATTTGGGTTGTGGGTTGCCGGGGCAGCCCGCGTTGGTGTTTTGCGGCCGCGAAGCGGCAGCAAAACACAAGAATTTTTTGGGGACAGA
>JAIRML010000056.1 GCA_031258665.1 Oscillospiraceae bacterium
TCCAGGGTCGGATCTCGTGCCAGGACCCTGCCGATCATGCGGTTTAAAATCACGTCAAACGTGATGTGCTCAAACATCCAACTCAACCTCCAAATCGCCAAAAATCGTGTGCGCTCAAAAGGTGACGTGAATGACATTCCCCCTCACGTCAAACTCGAAATCGTCTGTTCCCGTGATCCGCGTGTCCTGCGTGAGCGCCTCGGTGACGCGCCGTTTGATCTCCGGCAGCGCGTAGGATGTCGGCTTCCCAAACAGATCCTTCAGTTCCACGCCGTAGTTCCACGAATAGATGATGTGCTCGTACCGCTCGACGCTGAGGATCAGGTAGATCGCCTGCCTCACCGCGTCGCGCTTGTCTGTCAGGCCGGACACGGTGTTTGGCGGCGCATGGAGCTTATATGTCCGCGAGGGCAATTCGCTGAAATCGTAATCCACCCGCAGATCGTCGTTGTTGGCCGGGATCACACAATCACCTCACTCTGTCCAGGACCACATACCGCTGGCCGCCCTGTTCCATCAGCATGACGACTTTCTCACCCGCCTGCAGGCCGAGGTGTACGCGGAATGTCTTCTTCCCGGCGTACCCGTGGTCGTGGGAGGAAAACGCCGCGTCGCCGCTGCCTCCGGATCGCGTTTCCGTCGTGTGGTCAACTGTCATGTCAACGTCGAAATCCCGCACCAGACTTGACAGCGTCAAGAAATCCTCTGTGAGCGTCATTTTCTGGTCCACCGCGATGGTGAGCGGCGCGGCGGACGTGACGGTGCCGAAACAAATCCCGGCCGGCGCGGAGGCGCGCACGGCGTTCAGAGCCGTACGCTTGATCAACTCATGGAGCGCCGCCAGACTTGCGTCAGACAACAAACTCACCTCCGATCAGCGTCAAATCCATCGTGTGCTCATCGAAGGCAAAGGTGTGCTTCACGCGCTCCACCATCATGCGGCTGCCGACCGTGATGTCGCCGAGCTCCAGCCGCACGATGACGGTAGAACCGGCCCGAACACGGGGGTCTCCGAAGGTGTTTTGCACTGTCAGATTCCGTGTCTTCGCGTTGTACAGCGCAAGAAGTCCATCCGCTTTCAGCTTGCCCAGGGCCGGGTTGGTGATGACGTCGTAATACTGGAGAACCCCCCAGCGGTTTATGTTGCCGCCGTCCTGCGCGGCGTACACGTCCCGTGTTCCGGTCTCTTCGTTGTCGTAGGTGAGCTTTATCCTGTTGTATGTGTCACTGTCGATGCTGGAGGTGTAGTCGAAGTTCGCCCCGCTCTCGTCGTCGATGATGAGATCGAGCGCCAACGATTCGACGGCCCGCAGGCTCAGAGCGCCGAAGTCGTCATAGAGCACGTACATTTTTCCCCGTTGAAACAGCGTCTCATCCAGGGCGCTTTGGATGATGTCAACCAGCGTGCGGCCCTGCTCGGCTTTTTTCGGGATCTTATATTTCGTATCTTCCAGTGTGCCCACGGAAAGCCGGAAATCTTCGGCGATCATCCGGACCAACTCGGTCGCCGTTTTGTTTTTGTACACATAGGTGTCTTTGTTCTTCAGGTAGCGCATTTGATCGTAGGCCGTGACCTTGATCCGGTGCTCTTTGTCCCGCTGCTTGGTGAATACAAAGCCGTAGAACAGCCCCCGACCGTCCGCCCTGAGGGAAACGGAGTCCCCCTCCGTGAAATTGAGCGTCGGATCTTTCATGGCGGTAAACGACAGTTTGCCTGGGCTGCCCTTTCGCTCCCATTCGAGTGTCACGCCCTCCTCCGCGATCGGCGTATAAATCGTGCCGCCGTGCTGGATGTTCAACTCAATCATGGCAATGTCAGCACCTGCCCCGCGTAAATGAGATTCGGGTTTTTGATCTTGTCCTTGTTGAGCCGGTAGATCTCCATGTACTTTGACCCGTCTCCCAAAAACTTTTTCGCGATATTCCAAAGGCAATCGCCCTTGACGACCGTGTACGTCTTGACTTTCGGCGCGCTCTGCGCCGGGCGCTGTGTCGTGGTCTGCACCGTCGCGGTCCCCGTGGACCCCGTGGCCGCGGGCATGATCTTTTGCGTCTTTGTCCCGTACGGCACATATTGCCGCAGGGTAATCGCAAGCGTCAGATCAAAGCCGTCCTCGGCGTCTTCGGCGATCGTGTATTCTTCAAGCGCCACCGTGATATTGGTATCAAACAGCAGCTTACCGGACGGCAGCGCGCGCGAGCAAATGAACTGAAAGGGCTTTTTTTCGGTCTTCAGTTGTTCCAGCTTGCCCAGATAGTAGTCCGCGGACCGCAGCCCGCCCGCGTAGGGGACCGGCGTCTGCGGGATGGGCATCTTGAAGCTGATCTCGCTGAGCCCTGGGCGCTTTACGATGTTCACCTCGCCCTCGTGGATCAGTGTGACGGTCTTGTTCTGGTTCTTGATCTTGAGCTCCAGGGAGGGGGGCGGGACCGGCAGTCGCATGTCGTCCAGGTAAAATGCATACATCAGTTGTGGTCCCCCTCCGCGGCGATGGCGACCGCCTCCCGCAGTCCTGCGTTGAGCCGCCGGATCACGCCGTCGATGTCAGCCCCATCGCTGAGACTGTTTGTGTTGTTTTGGATCACGGACACCCGCGCGGTGGTGTACCGGTTGACGACATCCCGCTCCGCGATGTCCCGGAGGTACTTCAAGTCCTCCTCGGTGATCTCGAGCGCGTCGCGAATGTCCGCGGTGTTGCCGGCGATCTCCACAAGGTATTTGCTGTCACTGTTTCCGTTCCCGTTCCCGCCGGGGTCCCCGCTGCCGGGGCCCGCGAAAAGCCCGTTTAGGTCCTCCATAAGGCCGCCCCAAAACTTATCTATATCTTCTCGAAGCTCCGCGCCCGCCTCATGGCCCTTCTTCCACGATTCCTCCCACCAATTTTCATTGGTGATGTTGTTGGCGATGCGAAAGCGCCGAAGCAGGTTCCTGATCGGGAGTGTATTCTCCTCGAAGGGCCGCGCGAAGGCGGCCGCGATGTCCTGGTACGCGCCCTTCGAGTTCTCCAGTACCGCCGCCTTGTGCGCGTGGGTCGTAATGCCGCGGCTGAGCCCGGATGTGTCTAGGTCGATGCCCGGGAGATTGTTCAGGGCGTCGGCGATGGTCTTCACCCCGGTCAAAAAGGTGGCGACAAACGTGTGGAGCTTCTGCGCGGCGGTGATAAACGCGTTTTCGAACGCCGTCGCGATGTTCTCTTTCAGCGCCGCGGCAGCGCCTGAGATGCCCTCGAAAACCTGCGCCGCGACAGCGCCGAGATCTTCGAAGAACAGGGATACCTGTCTGAGCATGGCGCCGATATGCTTAAAATACCCTCCGATGGCGTAGAGCCCCCCGAGGATCTGTTCGGGGAAGGTGAGAAGCAGATAGACGAGCCCCGCGAGCGCAAGAAACACAATGCCGATGGGCGAGAACAGGGCGGTCAGCGCGGTCTTCACCGCGTTCAGGCCCTCGGCGGCGACAAGTATCGCTTTGATCGCGACAACGGCCGCGAGGACGCTCGTGAGAATGGGTTCGATTTTCGTCCAATTCTCACGCACATAGTCGTAGATGTCGACAAAGCCGTTGTAGGCTTTCATGAGGGCCGTCGCGAGGGCCGCCGCCAGCCCGGTGACCGCGGAGATGCCGCGTTGGAACGCGTCACTGTTGGCAAAATCGCTGAGCTTGTCGAAGACCGGCGCAAAGGCCGCCGCCGCGCCGTCTTTGATTTTTCGCCAGGCGTCGGCGAACGTCTTAGGCATACTCTCGGCCATTTCGTCGATGAGATCCCCCGACGCGAAGAGCCCGTTGACAAGATGCTGCGGCAGGAGCTTCCCCTCCTCCGCCATCTTGCGCAGTTCGCCTATGGATTTCCCCAGGTACTGGGCGAGCTTCCCCGCCGCGGTCGGCGCGTTTTCCATGAATGAGTTGAACTCATCCCCACGAAACACCCCGGAGGCGATGGCCTGCGTGATCTGTTTCGTCGCCGCGGCCACGGTTTGCGCGTCGGCGTTGTCGATCAGAAAGGACTTGCCCAACAGTTCCGTAAACCGCGACGCCGCGTCGAGGCTCTTGAATGCGCCTCCGGAGTTCATGAGCATTTTGACGGCGGAACCGGCGAAGTCGGCGAAAGAGGCTCTCGACCGGTCGGCGGCGGCGCGCAGCGTCTCCATGGCCGCCGCCGCGTCGGCCCCCGCGGGCAGGACAAGCTTGAGGCGCGCCTCCAGCCCGGACAGGCTGTCCGACGTCTCCAGGATGGACCGCCCCAGCCACAGGGCGCCTGTGACGCTCACAAGGCGCCGGAGCGCCAAGGCGAGCCCGCCGGCGTGTTGATTCCCCGTCAGCAGCTGTTTGTTGAAGGCCCTCTGGTTTTGTTCGGCGGATTTGACCGCGCGCGCCGTGCCGTCCACCGACTGCCGCACGTTCTGCGCGGCCCCCGCCGCGCCGCCCAGGGCCGCCGTATTCACCGGCGCTGCGCTCGCCCGCTCAAGCGTGTGGAACGCCCGCGCGGCTCTGTCCGCGGTGGAGATGACGGCTTTCATGGGCGTGGAAAACCCGTCCATGAGTCTGATCGAGCCTTGCAGTGTCACGCCGTATCCCTCCGTCCGGTGGCAGGGGATCAAAAGCCCCTACCCCCGCTTTCGTTTCAGTTCGCGCGCCTGTTTCTTCTCGGCCTCAATCCGAAGCTGGACAGACGCCGCGATGAAGGCCCGCTCCTGGCGCGGCAGGTTTGTGTACTTGCTGGGTTCCCAGTGAAATTCGTGGAGGCAATAGTAGGCGATGTTCGCCTCACCGTCGCCCCCGTTGATCAGTTTTTTGCCTCGTCCACCTCGTCTTCAAAGGTGGCGTCAAACCCGTTGACTTCCTGGATCTTGCCCAGGTATTGGGCGTATTCGCCCGGCGTCAGCATGACTTTGAGCAGCTGGTCCGCGCTCATGGCGCCGTAACTGTTTTGCAGCTCCGCGTCGTTGAGGTTGGGGAACACCGTGCACGAGGCCGCCAGCTTGCCCACGTAGTCATTGAAGTCTGTGTCGGCGGTGTACTGCCCCCGCCGACCCACGACGGGGACGCGCTTGGTGGCGGCCTTCCTGAGGGCCTCATCCTCCACGGAGGTAATCGCCCGAATCTCCCACGCCACCGGGTTTTTCTTCTCGTCCACAAAACGCTTGGACGCCACGTATTTGACATTCTCCGTCTTCAC